>JACQPU010000027.1 GCA_016207365.1 Ignavibacteriales bacterium
TATTCGTTATTGGTTATTTGGTTATTTGGAAGGATTATACTATTTACGGTTCATCATTTGCCATTCACTGTTTTCCGTTGCCCATCTTCTTTATATTACAAAACGATGGTGCAAACGATCAGACTTCTTGGGGATCCGGTCTTGCGCAAGCGATGTTCACCGGTGAAGGACTTTGGTTCGGAAGCGACGCGGTTGCTCATTCGCGATCTCGGGGATACGCTTGCCGATTTTCGCTCAAGAATGGGTTTTGGTCGCGGCATCGCTGCTCCGCAAATCGGGTCGGCATCACAAATCATCGTGCTGGATTTTGAAATTCATGGCGCATTGATCAATCCGAAAATTACCGGCCGAAGCAAACGCCGCTTCAGGCTCTGGGATGACTGCTTTTCGTTTCCGGATATCATGGTCATGGTCGAGCGCTCGTATGCGATTACAGTGAGCTATCGTGACGACCGGGGACGCAGACGAACCCACAAGGCCGAGGGCGCTCTTTCGGAACTTCTCCAGCACGAGATCGATCATTTGAACGGCGTTCTTGCCATCGATCGCGCCCTGGACTCCAAGCACATCATTCTTCGCTCCGAGTACGAAAAACTCACCCGTCGTGAAACGATGGTCATGTGAAACGCACATTGGGAGCTTATAAACCATGGGACGATCACTCTTAAAGGATAACGAAATTCAAACCAGACTGGTGTCTTTGAAAGGCTGGACATTGCACGGCAACGAGATTCGAAAAACCATTGAGGCGAAGGATTTTGTTCATGCTATGGGGCTCGTGAATTCCATAGCGCTCCTTGCCGAGCGCCGCAATCATCATCCGGACATTGACATTCGCTGGAACAAGGTCACCCTTACCCTCTCAACGCACAGCGCCGGCGGACTAACGGAAAATGACTTCGAGCTGGCTTCCGCCATCGATCAGTTATGAAAAGCGACCGTATTGCCCAACTCAAGGACTTCCTCGAGAGCGACCCCAACGATTCGTTCACGCGCTATGCGCTTGCGCTGGAATACTCCGGCATGGGAGAGATTCAGATTGCGATTTCGCTCTTGCTCGAGGTGATCAATCGCGATTCCGCCTACGTCCCTGCATATCAGCAGCTCGGTTATCAGTACTTGAAACTCGATCGCCGGGCGGAGGCGGAGCAAGTGTTCCGTCGGGGCATCGAGGTTGCAAGGGAGCAAAACGATCCTCATGCTCTGCGCGAGATGCAGGACGCACTCGACGAGCTCACGTAATTTTGCCATCCGGAATCACTCGCTTTGCGCGCCTCCGTTGAGACTCAACGGAGTTTTTTCTATCTTGGCAGCTCCACCATCATTCTGCTACAATGTCATCGAAGCTTCCCAAGAACGAGATTCTTGATATTTTTCGCGAAACCGGCGCACTCCTCGAGGGCCACTTTCAGCTTACATCGGGCCTCCACAGTCCGCAGTATTTTCAATGTGCCCGTGTGCTCCAGTATCCGAAATACCTGCACCTGTTCGCAGGTGAGATAGCCAAACATTTCGAGTATAACGATATCGAGCTTGTCATTTCCCCCGCCCTCGGCGGCATTGTTGCAGGCACAGAGGTCGGACGCCTGCTGGGCGTTCGTACAATCTTTGCAGAGCGAAAAAATGGAAAAATGGAAATTCGCCGCGGCTTTGAGATTCATCCCGGAGAATGTTCATTAATCGTGGAGGATGTTGTTACAACGGGCGGATCAGTTTTTGAGGTTGTCGATATTCTTCGCACTGCCCGGGGTACACTCAGCGGCGTGGGGTACATCGTGGACCGAAGCAATGGCCAACTGACCTTCGACTCGAAACAGTTCTCCGTTCTGCAACTCGATGTGGTTACCTACAAAGCCGAAGAGTGTCCTTTGTGCCAGAAGGGAGAACCGATCACCAAACCCGGCAGCCGGGGAAATTTCTGAGCAGATGAAAGCCCCGAAGATCCTGAGAAGCGAGCGGGTATACACGGGAAAGGTGTTCAATCTCGTTGTCGACGAAGTGGAGTATCCATCGGGAAACCGGGCCATCCGTGAAGTCGCCGACCATCCCGGCGGTGCTGTGGTCATTCCGCTCCTCGACCCATCGACCGTGCTGCTGATCCGGCAATTCCGGTATCCAATGAAAGAGGTGCTGTACGAGGCACCGGCAGGAAAGCTCGATCCGCAGGAGAATCCCGAGGATTGTGCGCGCCGCGAACTTGAGGAAGAAACGGGCTATAAGGCAAAGGATCTTGAGAAACTCACCGCCATCTATACAAGCCCGGGATTTTGCAATGAGCGACTTCACCTTTTCCTTGCCACCGGACTCATAAAGACTTCCGCGGGACCGCGCCTGGAAGAAGGCGAGCTCGGACTAACAATTGAACCGCTAAAGTTGAACGAAGCCCTCCGGATGATCGCAAACGGATCCATTGTCGACGCAAAAACGATTTGCGGATTGTTTTTAACGCAGAACCGATTGCAGGCCAATCGGGTTTGAGCCATGTCCCTGAACACCAGCGGATATCCTCCCGAGAGAACCTACCGGCTTGATCTGAAACGATGCCCTGTGGCAACCTGCGAAGGTGAGCTTGCGGAACTGAGCTATTATGAGAGAAATAATTGGGTCACCGTTGAGTATAAGTGCGACACCTGCGGCAAACAGTTTACTGTCAAGGTTGAGTGTTAGGAATTAAAAAATAAAAAGGAAGAATTAAAAAAGGATCGGCGATTAATCCAGTTGAGCTCATACGGAAGAAACGCCAGGGGGATTCTCTTACCGAGGAGGAACTGAGGTTTCTCATTGAAGGGTACATCGGCGGGTCAATTCCCGACTACCAGATTTCGGCGTTTCTTATGGCCTGTTTCTTTCAGGGTATGCGTGATGGTGAAACGGAAACCTTCACGCGTTTGATGCTCAACTCCGGCCAGACGATTAACCTGTCGGATATTCCGGGGGTCAAGGTTGACAAGCATTCAACAGGCGGTGTGGGGGACAAAGTTTCCCTTCTCGTTGCTCCCATTGTTGCTTCTCTTGGCGTTCCTGTTCCCATGATTTCCGGCCGGGGATTGGGTCACACCGGCGGCACGCTTGACAAACTGGAGTCGATCCCCGGGTTCCGTACGTCCTTGTCGGTTTCGGAATATAAGAGCATTCTTCAGCGAACAGGGGCCGTCCTGATCGGTCAGACAGCCGAGATCGCACCGGCAGACAGAAAGCTTTACGCCCTGCGTGACGTCACCGCTACGGTCGAGTGTGTTCCGCTCATTGCAGGAAGTATTCTCAGCAAGAAACTCGCTGAGGGGATCGACGCACTCGTGCTTGATGTAAAGACGGGGCGCGGGGCTTTCATGTCGTCGTATGATGATGCGCTCAAGTTGGGACTGACGTTGATCGATCTTGGCACGCGGTTCGGGAAGGACACATGCGGCTTCCTTACCGACATGGAACAACCTCTCGGTGTAACGATCGGCAACTGGCTGGAAGTGGTTGAATCGGTGGAATGTTTGCGGGGATCGCGGGGTTCTAACGACGACTCGGCTGATCTCATGGAGGTCACGCACATGCTGGCCGGAGCGATGCTCCTCGCAGGAAAAAGAGCGAAATCGCTCAAGGAAGGGGTCCGATTATCACAGAAGGCCGTTGCAGACGGATCGGCGTACCAAAAGCTTCTCGGCATAGTCGAAGCTCAGGGAGGCGATCCCGAATCTCTTGAGAATCTCGAACGTTATCCGGTTTCCAGGCATGCCATTCAGATCAAAAGCGAGACTGATGGCGTTGTCTCGGCAATTGATGCCCTTGAGGTTGGCCTGGTTTCCATTCAGCTTGGAGCAGGGAGGCAAAAACTCGACGATCCGCTCGATCCGAAGGCGGGGATTGTTCTTCGCACAAAGGTCGGGCGTACCGTAGAAGCGGGTGATGTGCTCGCGGAAGTTTTTACGGATCGCGAAGCAGTACTTCCGCTTGTAAGAGAACGCCTGCGGAAGGCGTTTATTGTTGAAAAGCAATCACCGCCCGCACGTCCGCTCATCCACTGCTTCCTTGACCGCAATGGAGTGCACGAGGTGGAGCGGATGTTGGAATAATCGAATAATGGAATGACAGCGTCAATGTTCCGTTGTTCCAAGCCGCGATTTGCAACGACATCCCACCATTTCCACCATCAGTACAGGAACATTGGTTTCCCCAACATATTTGCAATCTTGGGTCTGTACCTCTCCGCGTCGTAGAGCTGCTCGATATCCACCCGCTTGACACCTGTTGTCAGCGTCTCAATGGGCACAGTTGTGTACTTACCTTCCTTGAGCGCGACCATCTTGCCAAATTCTTTTCTGAAGATCATATCCGCGGCAAGATTTGCATAGCTGAACGCGACCATTCGATCAAGAGCATCAGGTTCGCCGCTTCTCATGAGATACGCGATCTGCTGATAGACCGTGTGTGTCTTCAGCTTTCGCTTTATGTATTCCTCGGTCTCAATGCCAATGCCGCCGAGTTTTCTATGCCCGAACGCATCCTCGGGTCCGGACTCAATGATTTTTCCGCCGACCATCTGCGCTCCCTCAGAGATCGTCATGATGGCATAATTGCTTGGGTTTGTCCGCTTGTCCTCAGCCAACAGCTCTGCAAGCCTGTCCGGATCGAACGGCACTTCCGAAATCACGGCCCGGTCGACGCCCGCGAGGTATGCAGAAACAAGGGAGGTTTCACCGGAGTTCCGTCCGAACAACTCCACAATGGCAATCCGCTCGTGGGATCCGGCAACGGTGCGGAGAGATGTGATGAAATCGACACCTCTGGTTACAGCCGTGGAGAATCCAATGCAATAATCCGTTCCGAACACGTCGTTGTCCATCGTTTTGGGAATTGCAATAACCGGGATCCCTTCGCGGTGGAGCCGCACTGCGTAGCTCTGGGTGTCATCACCTCCAATCGTAATAAGCACATCAAGACCGATCCGGTCGATGACTTTAAGAATGTGACTGGTAAAATCGAGGCGGGCGTCCTTCGGGAGATCTTTGTGTTCCGGAGTCATGAGAAACTCGGGTACCTCGGCAGGTCGCACTTTTGCCGGATTGGTTCGGGAGGTATGGAGAACCGTTCCTCCCGTCCGATCGATTGTCCGGGTATTTCGTCTGTCAAGAGGGAAAACGCAGGCGCTGTTGTCCGCTGCCGAGAGATCGTATCCGAGGAGTCCGGCCCACCCTCGCTTCACACCAATCACTTCCGCTCCCTGCTCGACAGACCGGTAAACGACACCTTTGATGCAAGGGTTGAGGCCCGGAACGTCTCCTCCACCTGTCAGTATTCCAATACGCATGGAAATCTCGTGTTCCTTTCCGGCGTCGCAACCCCACAGATACCACTGCAAATGTACCCACAACATCCCCGTCATGCAAGAAGATCCGGCCGAACGAAACGCCTCAGGGTAAACTTGCGTCCCTCTTGAAAAGTTGTTAAGTTTTCTACCCGCCTGTCCAGGCGGGGGTATCCACTTCAGGAAGGAGGGTGAGGCGTATGAGAACCATCAGCGAGTTGATTCAGGATCACCCGATTTATACCGTCCAGCGCGATCAAACGGTTGCAGAGGCAGTACGATACATGGCCGAAAAGAACATCGGGGCCGTGCCGGTGATGCAAGCAAACCGGCTTGTTGGTGTTTTTTCAGAGCGCGACGTCATCACGCGGATTGTTTCGCGGGGCCTTGATCCCACAGCAGTTCCCGTCAAGGACGTGATGACGACCAGAATTGTTGTCGCCGAGGTCAATGAGAGCTACACTTCCTGTCTCCAAAAGATGAAGGCCGCCCACTGCCGGCACCTGCCGGTCGTATCGGGTGAGCAACTTCTTGGAATGGTTTCGCTCAGAGATCTTTTGATGATGGATCTGGATGAAAAAGAACGAAATCTGGAATATCTGGAAAGCTATATCTATACAATTCCGCCCGGAACCGCCAAGAAATACAACCAATAACAGAGCAGCGTTCCTCCATGCCCGCAATTCACTTTCTCGACGACCACAAGATCCTTGATGTTCTCCCCGGAACGAATCTTCGCGCGGCCGCCCTGAAGGCAGGTGTTCACCTGTATCGGCCGTTCCAGCGGGTCTTTCATCTGAATATCAATCTTGGTGCTTTGAAAATTCCCTGCGGCTCGGATGTTGTTGAGTTGATCGATGGAAAGGGGGTGAATGCCCGTACACCGGATGAAGAGCGTTTGATCAGCGGAAGGATTATCAAACGGAAGGTTGGCCCGCAGCACAGGCTTGCGTGCCAGGTTCAGGTGAACGGGGATGTCTCTGTGCGCACCATACCAAAGCTCGAACTGGATATCGATGAAACGAAACGATCCCTCGGATTCCTCGCCGCCCTTGGAATCTTCACAGCTCTGATGGTTCTTACCTTTGCCATCATGGCCCTCGATCTGATCAAGGTGCTTTGAGCGTCTTCATTTTCGCCGCTGCCAACTCGACCTTCCCTTCCTGAGCACCTCCACCATTTGATCGTGAATACGGCCGTTCGACGTAAGCACGGTCTTGCTGTAAATCGAACCAAGTCGGCCATCAAGGTCGGTAAATTTTCCTCCGGCCTCTTCAACCAGCAGTACGCCAGCCGCCATGTCCCAGGGATTGAGCGAAAGTTCCCAATAGCCATCCAGCCGCCCGCAGGCGACATAACACAGATCGATCGCGGCGGAGCCAAGTCTCCTCAGCGCCCTCGCCTCAAACAGGAAATTCCTGAAATGCTCGATGTTCTCGCTGTTTGAGCGAATATCGTAAGGGAACCCGGTCGCCACGACGCTCTCGATGAGTTGTGTCGTTGTGGAAACGCTGATTCTGTCACCGTTCAGAAATGCCCCCTTCCCTTTTCCCACGGTGAACATCTCATCCCTTGTCGGATCGTACACAACGCCTGCCACGAGCGTTCCCTGGAACTCGATCCCAATGGACACTGCGAAAATCGGCAATCCATGTGCAAAATTTGTTGTCCCATCGATGGGATCAATGATCCACCGGTATTCCGATTTCTTCGAGTCCCTGCCCGATTCCTCGGCGAGCACTTCATGTTCCGGATATTCCGCTTTGATCCTCCCGATGATCATTTCTTCCGAGCGGCGGTCCAGTTCGGTCACCAGATTTGTCTCTTCGCCGGCTTTCCGGTCAATGCGCTCAGCCTTACCGGCCAGATCCTTCAGCATTGCTCCCGCTTCGCGGGCAGCTTTGATTGCAAGTTCCAGCATGGAATTTTCTCTTGTTTTCAAGATACGAATTTATGGAGTGGGGAGAAATGAGGATCCGGTTTTTGTTGCGTAAGAGTGGTTAAATGGTTAAATAGTTTAAGTGGTTTAATTCGTTATTGTGGTTCCATTACTTCACAACTACGGAGGTCTCCATGCTTTTCATACTCAGTGCATTGATTGCCGTTGGCTCGCTGTTCGTCTGGCTGACGGCCCGCAAGCGGGCCGAGTTTAATGCCATGGTGAAAAAGTCCGCCAACCTGGCCATGGCGGCCGGGATCGCTTTTTCCCTTGTGGCGTTGGGCCAATGCTTTACCGTTGTTCCCGCAGGCCACGTAGGGGTGGTCGATTTCTTCGGGATCGTTTCGGATGAACCATTGTTTTCCGGTATCAATCCTGTTAATCCGCTTGCACGCGTGCATAAGTACTCGGTGCAGACAAAGGAACACAAGGAAACCATGCGCGTACTTTCCCGCGAGGGGCTCACTATCGAATTGGAAATCAGTGCCCTGTACCGGTTAAACCCGGATTCCGCGGCACGCGTTTATAAGACGATCAGCGGAGGCGACTATGAAGGCGTCATTCTGGTTCCCCAGTTCCGCTCTATCTCCCGCTCTGTGACCGCCAGCGTTGAGGCCAGCGCACTCTATTCAACCGAGCGGGAACGCCTGGGGAACGCAATTCAATCGGAACTTGCTCATATTGTCTCACCCAGGGGTATCATCATCGAGACGACACCGTTGCGCAATGTTGGTTTGCCGACACAACTCACCGAAGCGATCGAGCAAAAGCAGAGGGCCGACCAGGAAAGCCAGCGAATGCAATTCGTTTTGACCAAGGAAAGGCAAGAAGCCGACCGGAAACGGATTGAGGCACAGGGGATTGCGGACTTTCAGCGCATTGTCGCCCAAGGAATCAGCGAACAGCTCCTGCGCTGGAAGGGAATCGAAGCCACCGAAAAACTGGCCAGCTCATCGAATGCCAAGGTCGTGGTCATCGGTAGCGGCAAAGACGGCCTCCCCCTTATTCTCGGGAATTAAGTAAAAGAACGCTCGGGGGCGGAGTCAACCCGCCCCTTTCGTTCCCGTCGCAGCCCGAAGCCGCCCAAGGGCCCACACCAACAGGGACACGGTAAGACCTGGATACATCGGTTCAATGCCAAACCAGTAGGTCTGGCCGTCAGCGCTAAAAACCGTACCATAGATCAGGCTGCCGGAAGACGTCAGCCAACCGAGTAACATCGCCACAAAGGCAAATGATCGGGGGATTCTCAGACTCTCGAAGTACCCGGCCAAAACGGGAACCAGCAATCCCGGAATGATGGTCGTACCGACGGTGTACCAAATGCTCACAACCGACGGAACCAACAACGCCAGACCTATCGCGAATCCGCCGCCCACAAGCAACCCGATTTTCGTCCACCGCTTTGCAACACGTTCCGACCGTTCCGGCGGAACCAACCTTCCTACAATGTCTTTTCCGACAGTCATGGCTGAGATGAACATGAGGCTGCTCAGGCTTGACATGATCGTGGCCAGCATTCCTATGGTGAACAGACCCTTCGCAACAGAAGGAAGGACAGCCTCCGCCAGCAAGGGATAGGAAAACATCGGTTCGTCGAGTCCGGGAAGTAGAGCCCGCGCGTACAATCCTGTTGTTGTTGTCAGAAAATCAAAGCAGAACCAGAAGGCAATGGAGAGCATGATCCCCTTCCGGGCGGTCTTTCCGTCCTTTGCCGCATAACAGCGCTGATGGAATGCCGGATCGACCAGGGTCCAGAGAGCGATGAAAAACCAGACCGCAATGTATTGCCATGCATTTCCACCGTGCCAGGTAAGATGAAGAGGGGGAACGTTGGCCTGAATAAATTCCCATCCGCCGTAGGCGCGCGCAGCAATGGCAACCATGAGTGCGAATCCCAGAAACATCAGGACAAACTCAAACGCGTTTACCCATACGCCCGACCGGAAGCCGCCAGAGTGCAGATACACAATCGTGACAAAGGTTGAGAGAATGACGCTGACAGCGAGGGGAAATCCGAACAACAACTGAACGAGTACACCGAGCATCAACACATAGGCGGCCGGGGTGACCAGAACAAAGGTGAGAACGCTGCCGAGCAATGCGGTCGGCTTTCCATATGAGGCTTCCAGTTTATCGGGAATCGTCGCGAGGTTTGTTTCTCGGATTTTCTTTGCCAACACGATTGCAAAAACGGCGGCAAAGATGTAGTACGGAACGCCGAAAACAATCCAGTTGGAAATGCCAAACCGATAGGAAAACTCTCCGACCCCAAGGATCCCGCCATACCACGTCGAAACAAGTGAAGCAATAAAGAACGGAAGTGTAAGCGTTCGTCCGGCGAGAAAAAAATCATCTGCATTCCTTGTTCTGTGCTTCCCAGCTCTGAATCCGATGTACAGAATTCCCGCAAAGTAGGCAAGAACCAGAATGACATCCACGGGATCGAGTGTCATGCGCGTGGATAAGCAGTTCGGCCGTGAACGGAAAGAAAAAGAAGAAGCGTCCCACGGCGAACGCTGATGGAGAGAGGTGATGACCTGACCACATTACTCGTGCTCTCCCGTACCCCCAGCTCAAGCGTCCCGTTTTTCAACTCCCATTTAAGGCCCGAGGTAACGATGCCCTCGCAGCGTGCCAGGGGAATGAGGGAAACTATTGTGCCAACCTGAACCTTGATCGTCAACAATGACCTGACCGGAATCAACAGGCCCATTTTGTCCACAAAGCGAATCTTAGCCCGTCGCGAGAATTTCCCGAGGGCGCTCAGGTTTCCGGTCAGATGATCTACGCGTCCGCCCAACCCGCCGAGGACATCAATGGACGAGAACCTCCTGTCTATCAGAAACGTCAACGCCTTGTCCAAATCCGTGCTGTTTTGGTTGGGAATCCGACGAATCGGTACGGATCTGAAAACCCTCAGGGTTGCTTGTGTGACGGAATCCAGATCTCCAAGGATAAGGTCTGGCTTTTCCCCAAGCCGGGCCGCTGTGTTCGCGCCTCCGTCGGCACACACAAATGTCTCCGCACACCTGCGTGCCATCTGCAGCAGGCGCTTTGTGGGTGCAGATCCGTTTGCAAGAATTAACCCGTGTCGTTCCATACGATCGGGGCCGCCGGCAAGGGAGATACCGGCGGCCGTTCAGGACACCTCCAATGGGAGGAGTTGCAAGGCAGCCGCAAGAAAATTGAATGAATGAATCATTGGGTCATTGAATCAATACTGTGCATCAAAACTGTTGAAATTCTCTGGCAAACATTAAAGAGTTATCTGGAGCGATGCAAACACATTCCGCGGAGCCGCCGGAAAGAAATCGCGCCCTTCACCATGAGCGATGTAGCGTGTGTCAAACAGATTGTTCACCTGCAGTCTCACCTCGGCCAACGTGCCGCCGGGGATGGAAAACGCGTAGCTCAGCCAGCCGTTGAACACCGTAGAGGCGTCAACGGTACGTTCCGGGTCAGGTGTGCGATTGTCAGGATTCTGAAAATTATCCGTGTAAAATTCCCCAACATGCTGCATCGAGACTGCGGCTTTCACGGTATTCGAGCTGTAACTGAGCCGCGCGTTTGCAATGAGATCGGGAAATCCAGCGATCGCGTTACCATCAAGAGACTGGGCTCCGCCAGTGCCATCATAGACTACGTACCGAACCAACCTGTTCCGGCTCACGGTCATGTTCCCGTGGAATTCCAAGGGACCTGCGGCGGCAGCTGCCGTAAACTCCACGCCAATGTGCCGCGTTTTTTCCGCATTTCCTGTGACAGGCTGTCCAAAGCGATCAAGTTGACCGCTTTTAACGATTTCGTCGCGAAAATTCATAAAAAAGAAATTCGCGGTTGCCCGGAATCCCGTTGTTGAGTACCCGCCACCAACCTCAACGTCTGTAAGCACCTCCGGCCTCACCAACGGACGTGCAAAATCGTAACCTCCTCCCGGCCGGGGTTCAAACTGCGGCTCAACCACGCCCCAGCTCGGCGGAGTGCTCGCTTCAGCTGCATCATAAAGATTCTTGAGACGCGGCTCGCGCGATGTTCGCGAAACCTGAGCGTAGAGATTAAGCCGGTCTGTAATATTATAGTTCAGACCAAGGCGGGGATTCAGAAAATGGTATGGGATGGTAAAGTCCGTGCCGATGTATCGCTCATCGTGAAGACGATACTTGTTGTACGCGTACTGAATATTCAGCATGAGTGTGATGTCGGAACGGAGACGAAACAACTCGTGTGCATACAGGGATACAATATCCTTTCCTCCACGGTACTCATAATAACGATAGTCCGGAGTAACTCCAGACGGGAGATTTTCGCCCCAGCGCAGCGAGCCCCAGTGAAGAGAGCGATGCATGCGGAATTCGCTTCCAACCGTCAGCTCTCCCTGCCTATGTCTGATCGTGGCCCGCGGAAGCCATCCATATTGCTTGTTCCCCACCCAGGCCCGAATGAGTGCGTTCGGAATATACAGCGTGTCAGAATCACCGCTGATGTTGAATCCGTTGGCGGGCGTAATGCGATAATAGGAATACGGCGCCCACGATCCATCATAATCGAAAAATCCCTCTCCTGTAACCAAGAAGACCGTGTTATTGACCGTCACATTCTCACTAACCCGCCATTCGTGCAGCAATTCGTAATGAGGCTGATTGAAATTCTCGATTTCCTCGGGCCGCCGCTCGACAAAATATCCGGGCTCCCAATAGCTATAGTTTTTTCGCCGGAGAATCTTGTCCTTTGCATCAGATTTTGGAATACCAGTGTACCCCAATCCGTCAGCAATCGGTCCACCATAAAAGTTCACCTGCGTCGTCATGGATTCGTCATACCGCACTGCGCTAAGAAAATAACCCGAAAAGTCCGCCCATGCTTTTTCCTTATATCCATCGGTTCTTATCCGCGACAAACGTGCCTGCACAGCATACCGGTTTTCGACCAGTCCTGATTGCACATTGACTAGGTATTTTCTCGTGTTGTAGCTTCCCATTCCTCCATAGAGCGTAATGCGAGGATTGGCGCTGAAGCTCGAGGTGATCAGGTTGACCGATCCGCCAATCGACGCGGGTCCGTAAAACGCGCTGCCCGCCCCCCTTTGCACCTGAATATCCTGCAGATTGGACGCGAGGTCCGGGAAATCAAGCCAGTACACGTTGTGATCTTCGGGATCGTTTTGCGGAATCCCGTTAATCATCACGGAGATCCTCCGCTGGTCGAATCCCCGGATATTCAGATAATTATAGCCGATGCCATTTCCGTTTTCGGAGTAAAATGTTGTTGATGGCAGTTCGGAGAGCAGTTGTGGAATATCCTGCGTATTGTAACGCGCAGCAAGTTCTTTTGCCTCAAGGGTCGAGAATGTTACGGGCGTTTCACGTTCCCTTCCCCGGGTCGCAGTAACCACGATGGTTTGGCCGGGGAGTACCGCCGGGACAAGAGCTACGTCGAGGCTCACCGTCTGATCAGCGCGAATCAGAACGTCCCGTTCGGCCCGTGCAAATCCGACATACGAAATGACGATTCGGTACGAACCGGGCGGAATGTTCGCCAATTCATAGGACCCATCGGTTTTGCTGCTCGTTCCGAGCGTTGTGCCTGTCAACAAAATATTTGCCGCAGCAAGTGACGAGCCCGTTTCTGCGTTCATAATGCGTCCCTCAATACGCCCAGTTTGAGCAATCGCCGCAATCGCTGTGACCAGCAAAAACATTATCACTGATAGTATTCGTTCCATCGTATGTCTCCTTTACAAAAACAAAAAAGCCGTTTTCCCAATCATGCTGAAAGGAAAACGGCCGAAAAGATGGTCATTCCGTTTTCCTTCGCTGGTATGATCCAGATCAGGTTCCAAGGGTGTTATCTCAGTCCACGTGAGCGACTGGCTTTAGCCAGGAGTCGAACCGGGACACCCCTAACGGATGCTGAAAATTGTCAGGTCAAAGAACTACAGTACTAATATAGGTTTTGCAGACTACCTTGTCAAGCGCCGCTCCTGCCGATCATGCGATCGAGATGGATTTCGACGCTTTTCGCCGTCGCGTTCAGGTCATATCCACCCTCAAGTACCGACACGATTTTCCCGCCTGTATGCTTTTCTGCAACATCCTTCAAAAGACTTGTCATTGTTCCGAATGTCTCTTCCGTCAGGTTTATTCCCGCAAGGGGATCGTTTCGGTGTGCATCGAATCCCGCCGAAATGATCAGGAGCTCCGGCTTGAAGTTGCCGATTGTGGGAAGGATTTTCGTGTTAAATGCCTGAAGATATTCTTCCTCGCCGCTGCCGGCCTTCATCGGACAGTTGAGTGTAAGTCCTTTTCCGTCACTATTTCCCGTTTCTGTTTCCGATCCTGTTCCCGGATAAAATGGGTATTGATGCAAGCTTATGTATAAAACCGTGGGATCTTGATAGAAAATCTCCTGCGTACCATTACCGTGGTGAACATCCCAGTCCACGATCGCAACACGATTCACACCAAGACTCTTCCGCGCGTACTTTGCGGCAATGGCGGCATTGTTGAACAAGCAAAAGCCCATTGCCCTTGCAGTTTCCGCGTGGTGCCCCGGCGGACGCACAGCACAGAAGGCCGACGTGAGTTTGCCCTTCACTACCT
Organism: Ignavibacteriales bacterium; assembly: GCA_016207365.1. Classification (GTDB taxonomy): domain Bacteria; phylum Bacteroidota; class Ignavibacteria; order UBA10030; family UBA10030; genus JACQPU01. The sequence continues at coordinate 13,838 of JACQPU010000027.1, forward strand.
GTTCCACAGCTTCCACCACGGCTCCGACAGCCAGTAGCGCCACGTCATAGGAATCCCTGCAAATCCTGGTATCCTGATCAAGCATGGTGATCCCCGAGGAGCACGCACGCGCGACCTCAGTGATGTATTGTTCCGGATGTGCGAGCATGACGTGCTCAGTACGGGCATGTTGCGGCTGAAGATGCACAAGCGAGTTCCACACAGGACGCTTCAGCAAATGCTGAACAAGGTACGAAAGACGTTCAGGACGCTCCGGATGCCCCGGCCCGGTGAGATGCTTCAGATAGTGAGGATGATAGAAGAAACCGACAGTGTTCATGGACGCACCATCAGAATGAGGAAGATAGACAGGTTGATCCCGTGACCGGCAAAACACAATATACAAAGAACCCTCAGTTTCCAGATAAGCGAATATGTAAGGACAATCCCCAGAAACACCGTGAAGCCCGAAATAAGGCGAAGCTCCAGAAGGATTTCCCTGGTCACAGTCGGGAAGAAGGAAAGAATGATGAGGCCCAGATAATAGATAACTCCCAGATAGAAGTTTGGCACTCGTAGAAGACGTGCTTCCGGGGTCCCGAGGATGGTTCCGCAACTCTGCTCTTCCATGCGGCACACTTCAGGAATCCATGCGGCATCGGGACGGAGGAGCTTGCGGTGGACAAGCGTGAAATAGACGGAGATGACGAAGCCAACGAATGAGAGAAGCGCGAGAGAGAGGTTCATAGGATTGCCGATTAATAATAGCCAGCGAAGAGGAAGAGCGCAAGTTTCGGGATAGTTATTAGTTATTGGTTTTTGGTATTTGGTCCTTGGTATTTGGTCCTTCATCCCCGGTATTTGACTTTTGGTGCTCATTATTGGTCCGTTGGGCTGTTCACATTGGAAATTTCGAACTTCCCTCATTACATTCTGTTTCCATGCGCAATGACATAAAACTCCTGGATACATTGGCGGATATCGTAACTGGCCGCGGCGTCAAACGGGCTAAACATGAGCTTGTGCTCGACGGAAAGCCGGTTGTCGATGAATTCGTCTCATGCCTCAAAGAGCATGGATTTCTTCAGACAACCGTCGGAGATGTCGATGTCCGAATCGGCGAGCGCGTACCGGCATTCTATCTTGACAGCACGACAGCGTACTTCGGATGGGTGTTCTGGGAGAAATTCACCGATGCGAAAGCGCGAAAGCTGTGGGGCTCGGTGGTCAGAAACGCCAAGGGCGATTGGGCCATTCAAATCCCGCCAACAAAACCAATCCCCATTTATGCCAATTCCGCCGCCAAGATCGACATGGATACGGACAGGCCAATCTATCTCTAAAGGATACTGATGAAGAATTTCCTCATCTCTATTGTTACGATCAGTGTTTCTCTGACCGCAATCGCGCAGAATAACGGGATTCGCGGATTTCTCCCGAGCAACATCGCCGATCAGCGAAAACATGAAGCCGCGGCCCAACAGACAATTTCCGAAAAAGAAGCGGAACAAACCCTCTTCATGCTTACGAAGGAGCCGCACCATGCCGGGAGCGCCGGTGGACGCCGGGTGGCAGAGTATGTCCGGCAACGCCTCAAGGAATTCGGATTCGATTCGAGGTTGGCGGAGTACCATGTCCTTCTTCCCACTCCCCGCTCGGTAAGCGTAACGATCCTCGAACCGGTGGAGAAAGAGCTCAGCATTGCTGAACAAACGGAGTTCCATCCCGAGGCCCTTATTCCGTTCAACGCGTATTCCCCGTCGGGAGACGTGACCGCCGAGGTGGTGTATGCGAATTATGCCCTGGCGGAGGATTTTCAGTCTCTCGAAGAGCGTGGAATTGACGTTACCGGAAAGATCGTTATTGCACGCTATGGGGGCGTTTATCGTGGATTGAAAGTTCTTGAAGCAACCAAGGCAGGTGCCATTGGCGTGATCCTTTATTCAGATCCTTCAGACGATGGCTACATGGCAGGCGATGTGTATCCGAAAGGTCCCATGCGACCGTGGGACGGCGTTCAACGTGGAACCATCCGCTTTGCCGAACGTTATCCCGGTGATCCATTGACACCAGGGACGCCTGCGACTAAGGACGCAAAACGGATTTCCCTCGAAGTAGACCCTGACATGCCGGAGATTCCCTGCGTCCCGTTGTCGTACGGTGCAGCACAGCACATTCTGCAGACACTCGAGGGGCCGTCAGTACCTCGCGCCTGGCAGGGCGGCCTCCCCTTCACGTACCATTTCGGCGCGGGACCCACGAAGGTTCGGATCCGGCTTGACATGGACTTCCAGATAAGACCCATTTGGAACAATGTTGCGGTGCTCAGGGGAACCGAAGAACCTGATCAATGGATCATTCTCGGCGGACATCGTGATGGCTGGATATTTGGCGCACAGGATCCAAACGGTGGCACGGCCGTTCTGCTCGAGGCGGCCCGTGCCATCAGCCGGCAGGTGAAGGCAGGCTGGAAACCGCGCCGGACAATCGTGATTGCCCAGTGGGACGCGGAGGAATACGGGCTCATAGGCTCAACCGAGTGGGGCGAACAGTTGCGGGACGAACTGAAAAAGAAGGCCGTCGTTTACATGAACTTCGACGCCACGATATCAGGACCGACATTTGGCGCCAGTGCGACGCCATCGCTCGATTTATTCCTCAAAAGCATTACAGCCGACGTCCTCGATCCCGGCAAGGACGTTCCTGTCCTCTCCGCCTGGTGGCAGAATCAGAACAAGGACGAGGCGACGAGACTCGAGGACATTATTCCGGAAACCGCTGCTATCAACGTTGGCCGGATGGGAGGAGGATCGGATCACGTCGTATTTCAGAATCACCTCGGAATTCCGTCCATGGGATTTGGCTTTGGGGGACCCGGAGGGATCTACCACTCGTATTATGACAACTTCGACTGGATGAAGCGCTTTGGTGATCCTGGTTTTCGATACCATGCGGCAGCAGCACGGCTCGCTGCGCTGGCGGGAATGAGAATGGCCAACGCGGATGTTTTGCCTTTTTCTCTTGCTCCGTATGCCGACGAGATTCTGAAACAGCTTGAGGGCATTGAGAAGCGGCACAAGGATTCCTGGCCGGCGACGCTTAGCCTCGATACGGTGAAGCAGAAAGCTTCGCAGTGGAAAACCATGGCAATGAAGGTTGATGAAAAGATTGCGCAGCCGGAGCGTCCGAGGAATCTGAAGGAAATCAATTCTCTTTTATCCTTGCTCGAACGCGAGTTTGCCGTTGAGCCGGGTCTTGAGGGACGGGAATGGTTCAAGCACCGTATCGTCGTCGCAACCGGATATGAATCCGTCGGCCTTCCGGGTATTCATCAGGCAGCTGAATCAGGTAATTGGGAAAGCGCCGCCAGGGAAACCAGGATACTGGCATCCATCCTCGACTCAATCATAGCAATGACATCCCGACTTGATGCCCTCCTTTGACTCGTTCGTACAAACGCGCGTATCCCTGGCCGTCCCGCGGCACTTCAGTTTTTGGCGGACAGTCTACAGTCACGGCTGGTGTACGCTCCCGCCCTTCTCCGTCAGCAAAGATCGTCACGTGTTCATGTGTCTTCTTCGTCTGAACGACGGCGCGCTTGTTCATTGCACTGCGCGGGTTTCCAAACGCGGTATTGACGTCGACATCCGCTCACGCGATGTACTGACACCAACACAACGTGCGGAAATTCGTCGTCAGATCCGGACGTGTTTCCGACTCGATGAAGATTTGTCGGCGTTCCATGCCGAAGTGCGAAAACATCGATCGTACGCATGGATCACACGCTCCGGCTCGGGAAGACTCCTGAGAGCACCAACAGTCTTCGAAGATATCGTCAAGATGCTGTGCACAACCAACTGCACGTGGGCACTCACCGAGGTAATGGTCGGCAATCTGGTCAGCAGGCTTGGCGAAGCGTTTGCCGACGGTATGCGTGCATTCCCAACACCTGCAGCGCTGGCCGGGGCAAGCGAGGCATTTCTGCGGAAGGAAATTCGTTCGGGCTATCGATCTCCTTACCTCGTCGAATTTGCCGAACGAGTTGCCTCGGGAGAGGTCGATATCGAATCCTGGCGGTCTTCCCCTCTCGCAACCGCCGATTTGTTTAACGAGGTCCGCAGCATCAAGGGCATGGGCCCTTATGCAACCGGAAATCTTCTCAGGCTTCTCGGCCGTTACGACTACCTGGCCCTTGACTCATGGGTGCGATCACAGTTTGCAGAAGTCCATCATAACGGGCGTCGGGTAAGCGACCGGACGATTGAGCGGAGATATGAGCAATTCGGGGAGTGGAAGGGGTTGTTTTTTTGGTTTGAAATGACGAAACATTGGTTGAACGACAAGTTTCCCTTCTGAAGCTGATACAGCCCCATCATTGAAATTTCGAAACTCGAAATCCTCAATCCGAAACAAATTCGAAAAACCAAAACTGCGTCTTCCACTCTGAAAGAAAAACGAAGCCCCTGGACTTTTTCAGACCGGGGGCTTTGTAGTCTTTACCGCTCGATTGTCTCGTTACGGTGCAACGAGGTATGGGATTCCCCAAATCTTTGTGGACCATGGAGCAACATCGTCAAAGAGGGAATTCCGGGTGATGCCGCTCACAAAGAAATGATGGCGCCCCTGGACATGGGAGCTCCAGGTGTACTCGTACACCCTCGTGAAGGGTCCGCTGCCTGTCTGCGAAACAAGGTTCATCCGAATCCGTGCAGGCCTCAGTACGGAGGAGTTCAGCCACTGAAACGGCCGGTGAATAAAAACAAGATCCGTATCGGATTCCGTGCTTGTTAGTGTCAATCGCACGGTGATTGTCGCGGTGGTTCCAACGGAAGGCATGTGCCGGCCCGCGAACTCGGGGAACCGAAGATAAAACTCTGTCGGAGTCGTTACAGTCAACGTATCATTCCCTATATACGCAGTCAGCTCGTTAAAGGTAATTGTGGTATTCGACGTTGTCCCGCCATCCACACCGGAAACTTCGCGAAAACGCCAATTCTGGTACGGGTTATCTGTTCTGGCAACCCTTGTAACCCGGACTTTTCGTGTCGTGGATTCGGTAAAAGGTTTGCTGATGATCAACGTCGTATCCTGGACTGTGTCGCGGTGAGCGATTTTGATCTGACCCGACATGGTTTGAAGAATAGTCGCCACTACCAGTGTATCACCAAATCGCTGAAACGTCGCCAACCGTGTCGCCGTATCGACCCTCCGGCCCCAAGCGATCGGAAGGATCGGCGTAGTGGTCTTGGAGAGATTAAACTGATCGGCATCGCTGAGCATCATCTTGTCGCTCGTAAAGAGAGGATCTGACTCGATCATGATTTGCATGGCCGCCAGCTCATCCACTGCGGGTTCCGTCGACGACGTGCAGCCAGACAGAAGGACGGCCACCGCAACCACCGCTCCCAGACCCACCAAGAGCTTGCGCTTCATAATGCCTCCTCACATGAATTGTGGAAAAACAAACGGTTTATGTTGAAATCCTACCGTTTGACACCAATGTACGGGCCTGGTTTAATCGGCATCGTGACGGAAGTCAAATGCGGGCCTCTTCGCCAAATTTTTTCGCCTTGACAGTTGATGGATTTCTGGCTAATGTATGACAAAAATGTCGTAGTTTTGAGGAGCAAGCGGACACACTTGTCGTAGAGGGTCGGATGAAGGAATCAATTGCCGATAGAATCCGTATTGCCAGGCAGGCGCGAGGGATGGATCAGGCCAGGCTTGCCGCCAGGCTTGACGTTGCCACAAGGACACTCCAGCGGTGGGAGAAGGGGGAGCAGGTACCCGACAGCAATTATCTGATGCGTCTTGCCAAGGTACTCTCCGTTGCCCCGCACTGGATTTTGACCGGTGAGGGAACGATGCAAGGCGAACGGTCCCCAAAAATCCTCCCTCTTCCCACTCATCGTTACAAAAAAGTTGATCTGATTTCGCTTCCCCTCCTGTCCTCTGTTCCCGGCGGTGCACCAAGCTTGATGTTTCACCCGGAGTATGTTGAGAAGTATATTACCGTTGACTCCGTCAATGATTCCAGCGCCTTTGCCCTGGAGGTAAAGGGTAACAGCATGGCTCCCAGAATTGAGGACGGAGATATTATTGTCGTCAGTCCGAAACTGGAACCGCGCAGCGGCGATATCTGCGTTGTGCGGGTAAGCGAGGAGGATACAGTCAAGCGGGTCAAGATCGATGGACCGTTCGTCTATCTGATTCCCCTTAATCCGGATTACGAGCCGATGGCAGTGAAGAAGAAGGATGTGACGTTTATGTGGAGGGTTATCAGGGTGATAAAGAACGTGTAGTTCAAAGTTCACGGTTCAAGGTTCATATTTTCTTATCACACCGAGAACAACACACATGCCCCCAACATTTCACCTTCTGTCCACGCTCACCTGGAAAACCATTCGCAAAGCCAAATACAAAGTCGCTATCCTGCCCTGGGGAGCGACGGAGCCACATAATTACCATCTTCCCTACGGCACCGACGTCATTGAATCCGACTACATTGCATCCGAATCGGCTCGTCGCGCCAATAAAAAGGGAGCAAATGTGATTGTTCTCCCGACCATGCCTTTCGGCGTAAACACCGGTCAGCTCGATCTCAACATGACCGTTAACATGAATCCAAGTACACAAGCGATGGTGTTCAGAGATGTTGTAGACTCTCTGTCCCGTTCTTCGGTCAGGAAACTTGTTATTCTGAACAGTCACGGCGGAAACGATTTTAAGCAGATGATCAGGGAACTTCAGCCTCGGTATTCGCATATGTTCCTTTGCGCGGTCAACTGGTGGCAGATTTTGGACCAAAAGAAATTTTTCGACAATCCCGACGATCACGCAGGCGAGATGGAAACAAGCATCATGCTGGCAATTGCTCCCGAGCTCGTGCTTCCGCTCAGAGAAGCCGGGCCGGGGAAAACGAAGCCCTTCAGGATCAAGGCTCTTCGTGAGCGGTGGGCCTGGGCGCCCAGGCAGTGGAGCAAAACGTCACAAGATACCGGTGCCGGAGATCCTTCGAAGGCCACTGCTGAAAAGGGACGCAGATACCTCGAAGCGCTTATTGGCAAAACTGCAGAGTTTCTGACAGATCTTGCAAACGCGGATATTTCTGATCTCTACGAAAAGAGGAGCGTTTTTGGTTGATGGTTTATTCGTCTTGGTTTCTTGTTCCCGGTTATAGTTATCGGTTCAATCCAAAAACCGATAACTAATGAACCAGAACTATGAACCATAAACCAAGAACCTTTTGACATTTGACACAGTCGATAAGGATTCCCCTATGCGCATCATTATTCAGTTCGTAACTCTTCTTCTTATCGTTTCATCATCTCTTTCACAGCTCACCGAGACCGCTGACTGGACGGTCCAGCTTTCTTCGCAATACCGGGTTATTCCGAACATTGTGTACTCCGTTGCGAACAACTATGAGTGTAAGCTTGACGTATATGCACGCAGAGGTGATCCAGCCCCGGTGGTTATTTACATTCATGGCGGCGGATGGGTAGCCGGTACGAAGGA
>JACQPU010000294.1 GCA_016207365.1 Ignavibacteriales bacterium
GATCGAAGATGCAAGCACAGGCAACCTCTGGACTATCAAGGATATGGTCTCGATGTCGGTCAGATCGTGCAGGGAGTTCTTTTCACATCTCACTCTTTCTGAACGCCATCAGGCAATTGCCAGGCAGATTCTCAAAGAAATCAACGACCGTCTGAGTTTTCTTCTGAATGTCGGACTGGACTATCTGACCCTCGACCGGTCCGCACGGACGCTCTCCGGCGGAGAGGGTCAACGCATTCGGCTCGCGACACAAATCGGCACGCAGCTTGTTGGTGTCCTCTATATTCTGGATGAACCGAGCATCGGCCTCCATTACCGGGATAACATCAAGCTGATCCGTTCCCTGCAATTACTCCGGGATCTGGGAAATACAGTCGTCGTTGTTGAACATGATAAGGAAATGATTGAGCATGCGGATTACGTCGTCGATCTTGGCCCGGGTGCGGGCGAACATGGGGGGTACGTTGTGACAACGGGGAAACCGTCGGAGATCGGGGGAAGGGCAAGGAATAAAAAGGATGGTAAAGAGTTAAGAGTAAAGGGTAAAGAGGAGGGGATGAAACCCGGTAATGGGGTGCCGGGGGAGTCGCTTACAGCGTTGTATCTGAAGGGAAAGCGGGAGATCCCGGTACCGGGCTCACGACGAAAGGGCAACGGAAAAGCTTTGGTTATCCGCGGTGCGCGGGGTAATAATCTGAAGCGTATTGATTTCGTTATTCCACTTGGAACATTCGTTTGTGTCACGGGAGTAAGCGGGTCGGGAAAGTCCTCGCTGGTCAATGAGACGCTCTTCCCGATTCTCTCCAGAAAATTCTACAAGACTAAACTGGTGCCGCTTCCGTACGATTCGATCGAAGGGCTCGAACACATCGACAAGGTGATTGATATCGACCAGTCGCCGATCGGGCGGACTCCGAGGTCGAATCCTGCGACATACACAGGACTCTTCGCCCACATCCGCGACCTGTTTACGCAGCTCCCGGAGGCAAAGATCCGCGGATACCGGGCAGGGCGGTTCAGTTTCAACGTGAAGGGGGGACGGTGTGAGGATTGTGAGGGGGATGGGGTAAGACGCATTGAGATGAATTTCCTGCCGGATGTCTACGTTTTGTGCGACGTCTGCAAGGGAAAACGCTACAACAGGGAAACCCTTGAAGTCCGCTACAAGGGGAAATCCATTGCTGACGTCCTTGACCTGACCGTCGAAGAGGCGCTGAAGCTCTTTGCGGACTTACCGAGGGTCAGGAGACACCTGCAGACGCTCTTCGATGTGGGACTCGGCTACATACGGCTTGGGCAGCAGGCAACCACGCTTTCAGGCGGAGAAGCCCAGCGGGTCAAGCTCTCGACCGAGCTATCCAAGATCGGGACCGGGAGAACAATGTATATTCTGGACGAACCGACGACGGGCCTGCACTTCGAGGATATCCGGATGTTGCTTTCAGTGCTGGACAAGCTCGTGGACAAGGGAAACACGGTGATCGTCATTGAGCACAATCTGGATGTGATCAAGACGGCCGATTGGGTTGTGGATCTGGGTCCTGATGGGGGTGACGACGGGGGGGTGATCGTTGCCGAAGGGACGCCGGAAGAAATTGCCGCGGTGGAACAATCTCACACAGGCAAATTCCTCAAGAAGTCTCTTCCTGCTTGAGTCTTTGCTTCTATGCTCTCTGCTCGATGATGTTGCCAATCGATGGTGGATTAATTCTTTCGCGAGACCCACGTGTTGTTTCTTATGTAGAACCTCCAGCGAAACTCCGTGCCTGCGCGTATTCCAATGCGTTTCGATGAAGCGATTCGCGGTTTTGGACCGGGAGCGGCGGCAATCATAATTTCACCGTGCATGAGATCCGTACCATTCTCCCGCCTGCCGATGGCAAATGCCTCGCACAGTTTCGCCGGTCCGCTTGTCAGATTCCGTTGCGCTCCTGCCACTGAGAGGTTGCCGTGTAAACGGTTTTTCGTCATGCGCTCAATACCCTCAACAGGTTCAACTGCACGCAAGAGAACTGCCTCTCCGATCCCGTCCGGACCTGTAACAACGTTTGCGCAGAAGTGCATGCCGTAGGTGAAATACACGTAGAGGTGGCCGCCTGCCCAGAACATCACATCGTTCCGCTTCGTTCTCCCCCTGTAGGCGTGGCTTGCAGGATCCCTCGTTCCGAGATACGCTTCAACTTCCACAATTCTTCCTATGAGAAGCTCCCGGCCAAGCTTGCGGACGAGATATTTCCCGAGGAGATCTTTCGCAACGGTGAGGGTGGGACGAAGATAAAATGAGCGGGGAAGTGGACGCAAAGCAGAATGAATCGCTATTTCTTGAATTCACCAATAATCTTCTCGATCTCCGACTCGCTGATTCCTGTTCCGAACTGCTTTGTCCCTCCGCCATCTTCCTTCTTCGTGCTTTCCGCCCTGGATTCGCTTTTCGGAGCTTTTTGCCAGGCATTGCCTGCCCTGGCTCGTATGCGCTCGTCGATGATGTCCATCCATGATCGCTGATGCGTTACGGACGTCTGGCGAGACTCCGATCTGTCACCGCGTGTTGTTTTGTGAAGTTCCGCGGCGATGGCGGTATGAAGGGGCGGATTGATTGGCCGGGTCTCAAAGGCCAGGCGCTTAACGTTGATCAAATGACGCGCCGAAACGTTGTCGGAGATGATTGATCCACCGAAGGTGCCCGGACCGAGCGTCATGGAAGGCGTGAGTTCGTTCGTGTATCCTACTGCTCCCAGGGCTGCCTGGGTGTTCACGAGAACGCGAAATGCCGGCTTTTCCAATCCGAACTTCAGAATGACCTCGGAATCCGATGAATGGATTACCATGGAGTGACCGATGCCGCCAAAGTTCAGCATCTCGATGCAGAGTTCGCATCCCTTGAGCCAGCCGTTGGCAGTGAAGAACGAGAGAACGGGGGAGAGTTTTTCCCTTGAGAGAGGATAGTCGCGTCCCACGGCGGGGAGTTCGGCAATGATGCAGGCGGTGTCATGCGGGACGTCAAAGCCGGATTTTTGGGCAATGACTTGCGGCGGCTTGCCCACGATTTCAGGATTGATTGCTCCACGCTGGTCGAACATCGTGCGGCTGAGGCGCTCGCGCTCTTCGGGCGAAACAAAGTATGCGCCTTGTTTCTTGAACTCTTTGATCACCGCACTTTTGACGGGCTCGTCCACGATCACACCGGACTCGGTTGAGCAGAGGACCCCCCAATCGAACATTTTTCCTGAAATGATATCCGCGACGGCTTTGCGGATGTTCGCAGTGCGTTCTATAAAGGCAGGCACATTTCCGGATCCGACACCGTACGCAGGCTTCCCCGAGCTGTAGGCAGCCTTGACCATAGGATTTGACCCCGTTGCCAGGATTACCGAGGTCAGTTTATTCCGCATAAGCTCGTTTGTGCCTTCTATGTGGCTTACGGACATGCAATTGATCAATCCGGGTGGCGCTCCCGCCGATTCGGCCGCTTCGGCCAGGGTGCGCGTAGCTTCATGCGTGCATCTGACGGCACGGGGATGCGGGCTGGCAACAAAGCCGTTTCTTCCTTTTACCGAAATAATAGCCTTGAACATTACTGTCGAGGTCGGGTTCGTGGAGGGAATCAGGGCGGCAACCACTCCCATTGGTTCCGCAATCTCAATGATCCGCTTGTCTTTGTCCTCGTTGATTACGCCGACAGTTTTGAGGTCTTTGATGGATTCCCAGACCCGACGCGTGGCAAACTCGTTTTTCTTTTTCTTGTCCTCTGGTTTCCCGAATCCCGTTTCTTCGTGTGCCATTCGTCCGAGTTTCTCGGCCGCGGCATAGCCAGCGTCCGCCATGGCCTTTACGATCTTGTCCACCTGCTCCTGGCTGAACGCCCGAAACGCACGCTGGGCTTCTTTTGCCTTGGCCAACAACGACCGGGCCTCCTGGATCGATTGCAGATCGGGTTCGAGGGACATAAGGAGTGACAAGGTTTGAAATTGAAGAGAAGGTAAGGCAAATTGGGGGAGAAGGCAAGCGGGGTTCGGAGGTCTCCGCCAAAGGCGCCCGCCAGCCAGCGGTCGGGCTGGGATCCGCCTCGGGCGGAAGAAGTCGGAGGTTAGAGAATATTCGGGGAATTCTCTGTGCAACTCTGTAGTTCTCTGTGTGTTATTTTCTTCAGGTAAACAATGAGGCGTAAACTCGACTGGTTGCTGAAATCCAAGGGAATTCAGATCGCCTATGAAGACGAAGATATTATTGTTCTCAACAAGCCCGCGCCGTTTCTTGTGATACCCGACAGGTATGATGAATCGATACCGAACATTTACCGGATTCTCATCGGTGAATTGCCGGAAGTGTTTGTTGTCCATCGAATCGACAAAGAAACGAGCGGATTGGTTGTGTTTGCCAGGACGGAGGGGGCGCATAAGGGATTGAGCGAGCAGTTCGAGGAAAGAGGAGTGGAGAAAGTCTACGAAGCCATCGTCCGAGGGCGCCCGGAGCATTCGGACGCAACAATTGATCTTCCTCTTCGTGAAAAAATCCGCGGGGTGATGTCAGTCGACAAGAAAAAGGGCAAGGATTCCGTTACGCGATACTCAGTGCTTGAACGATTTAATGGATTTGCGCACCTGGAAGTACGTCCCGAAACCGGAAGGATGCATCAGATCAGGGTGCATTTGAGAGCGGTTGGATTGCCGATTCTTTGCGATTCGGTGTATGGGGGCGGCAGCGGGTTCTATCTGTCAGAAGTCAAGAGTGGATATAAGAAGAAGGTAGAGGAGGAGGAAGAGGTTGAGGAGAAGCCTCTCATTGCGCGGACTGCCCTGCATGCGGCGGGGCTGTCGTTTCAGCACCCCGTTACAGGGAAAGAAATGAGATTCGAATCAGGATTACCGAAAGACATGAGGTCGGCGATTAGGATGATTGAAAAATACGCGGGGAGGGAAAGAGAAGTGTGAAGCGAGAAGCGAGACGTGCCTGCACCTGCCTGCCCTGCCAACCCTCACTACGGTTTCGGTTGACAAGCCGGTTCGGCAGGCAGGCGCCGAAGTGAGTGCATGATCCGTTGAGATTGTAAAATGTTTCGGCCTGCCCGCCGAACCTGTCTCTGAAGGGCAGGCGGGCACGCAGGC
>JACQPU010000029.1 GCA_016207365.1 Ignavibacteriales bacterium
CCCCCGCCGCATCTGGCTCCCGACTGTGCTGAGGCAGGTGTGCTGGGCGTTCTTCCGGGAATCATTGGTACCATCCAGGCCGTGGAGGCTATCAAGCTCCTTCTTGGCATTGGTACTCCTCTCATTGGCACCCTGCTGCAAGTAGATGCACTTCATTGGAATTTCCTGCAGGTTGCCATCTCGAAGGATCCTCACTGCAGGCTCTGCGGGGAAAATCCGTCGATTCTGGAGCTTATCAATTACGACGAATGGTGCAATCACCCGGTAGGCGCGGCAGAAAAGGAAGAGCCGGACGAGATCACTGTAGCGGAGCTGGCGAAGCAACTCAAAGACAGTGAGCAGGTACAGCTCGTTGACGTGCGTGAGCCCTTCGAACGGGTCATAGCATCTATTGGTGGGGTTCTAGTACCGCTTGCCCAACTTCCGTCACGTACGCAGGAATTCGATCCGTCACGCGAAATCGTTGTTTATTGCCATACCGGCAGACGGAGTGCGCGTGCAGTAGCGCTTCTGAGACAACAGGGGTTCTCCAAAGCGAAAAATCTTGTTGGCGGGATTGAAGCCTGGTCTTTACAGGTTGACAGATCGGTACCTAGATATTGAAGTGCCAAGTCCCAAGGTCCAAATTCCAAACGATTGGAAAGTGCGAACTTCCAGGCTCCAAATTCCAGACGATCGACAAATGGTGAACATTCACGGAAACAACGAACTTGGGATTTGGTGCTTGTGACTTCGCACGGAACATTCACTGCTCTCCATGTCTGAATTCAACCCCGCTCCGTTCCGCGATCTCTTTCCCTTTCTTTCCAAAGGAACCGTCTATCTCGACCATGCCGCGATAGGACCGGTTCCGCGGCCGTCCCGCGCGGCTGTAGAGAACTACCTTCGTGACAGGACGGAAAACGACATCATTTGTCATGTATTTCTGAAAACGTATGCGGAGACCAAAGCGCGCATCGGGACACTTCTCAATGCCTCCCCCGACCGGATCGCTTTCTGCGATAACACATCCCACGGCTTGAACATTCTTGCCGCCGGCCTGAAGTGGAAAACGGGAGACAGGATCCTCCTGACCGACGTGGAATTTCCGGCAAACGTTTATCCGTTCCTGAACCAGAAACGGCATGGAGTGGAAATTGATTTTGTACGATGCAGAAATAACAGAATCCCGGTTGAGGACGTCCTGAACGCTCTGACCCCGCATACACGACTGTTGTCCATCAGCCACGTGCAATTTTTGAACGGCTGCAGGTCGGATTTGGCGGCCATCGGAGACCTCTGCCGCACCAGGGGAGTGATCTTCAGTGTGGATGCCATCCAGGCTGCGGGGGCGGTACCGATCGACGTGAAATCGATGAAAATCGATTTTCTCTCGTGCGGTTCGCAGAAGTGGCTCCTGTCGACGGAAGGGGTTGCGTTTGTTTACGTTTCCGAAGAAACGCAGGCAAGAATTGAGCAGGCTTATCTGGGATGGCTGGGAATAAACGATTTTTTCTCTGATTTTTTTCGGTATCGTCTGGATCTTGATGCAACGGCAAGGAGGTACGAAGGTGGCACGCTGAACATTGCCGGCATCCTCTCTCTCAATGAATCCATTCGCCTTTTGCTCGACGTTGGTATTCATAATATCGAAAAGCATTTACACGAGCTCACCCAGCTTTGTGTCGACCGTATTGTCCGCGAGCGTGTGGAGCTGTTGACGCCCGAGACGTCCGCTGATCGCGCCGGTATTGTGAGCTTTCGTCCTCCCAACGCGCAGCAGACATACGAGCGACTGAAAACAAAGGGAATTGTCGCTTCCATCCGCGAAGAGTGTATCAGATTCTCTCCGCACTTCTACAACACCCACGACGAAGTCTTGAAGGCTCTCGACGTGGCCTTCAGCTAAATTCCGGAGATTGCATGAAGCCAATAACGTTGTGTACTCTTTTGAGCCTTCTCGTCCTTTCATGCTCCGGCGGCGGTGGTGGCGGTGCTGACAAGATCATTGGGGTGGCGCTCCTGACCCGGGCGCACGTTTTCTACCGGGATCTGGAGGCGGGGTTGCGGTCGGAGGCGGCGAAACAGAACTATGAGCTGATTATCACCTCGGCCGAGTTCGATCTGGGAAAACAGATTGCTCAGATTGAGGATTTTGTGGCGCGCAAGGTCGATGCAATCATCGTGTGCCCCGTTGATTCCCGCGGAATCGGTCCCGGAATCCGAAAAGCCAACGACGAGAGTATTCCGGTTTTCACGGCGGATATCGCCGCAACGGAAGGCATGGTGGTGTCGCACATTGCTTCCGATAATGTCGCCGGCGGGCGGCTCGCCGGCGAATATCTGGTAAAGGCCCTCAACGGGCGTGGAAAAATTGCCATTATTAATCATCCCGCCGTAACTTCGGTGCTTGATCGCGTGCGGGGCTTCAAAGAAGCTCTTGCCAGCTATCCACAGCTTAAGATCGTTGCCGACGTCAATGGCGGTGGGGTGCGCGACAAGGCTCTTCAGGCGGCTACGGACGTGCTCCAGGCTCACCGCGATCTCGATGCAATTTTCGGCATTAACGACGACTCTGCGCTGGGAGCGCTCGATGCCGTACAGCAGTTCCGGCGTAGCGGCCTCATCATCATCGGCTATGATGCCACGCCACCTGCAGCCGATGCCATCAGGCGCGAGACGGCACTTAAGGCTGACGTGGTTCAGTATCCGACGATTATCGGTACAGTGACGATTAAAACAATCGCCGACTATTTTTCGGGACGTAAGGTACCTGCGACAGTACCGGTTGAAGTAGGAATTGTTGACAAAGCAGCGCTGGAGCAGATGGCGGCAAAAGAGACTCAATGAGATGAACTCCCTGTTGGTCATGCAAGGCATTGTAAAGGAGTATCCCGGTGTCCGGGCCCTCGATGGTGTCGACTTCGACCTTCAGGCAGGGGAAGTACATTGTCTTGTGGGAGAGAATGGAGCGGGGAAATCGACGCTCATGAAGATCCTCGGGGGCGCTGTGCAGAAGGATGCCGGATCCGTATCGATCGATGGACAGGAAGCCATGATATCCACGCCGATTGATGCGCAACGGCTGGGGATTGGAATCATTTACCAAGACTTCAGGCTTGTCGATGAATTGAATGTCGCCGAAAATATTCTCCTCGGTCAGGAACCTGCTGGATTCGGCTTTTTGACGGTCCTTGATCGAAAGGCCGAACATAAACGCGCGGAGGAAGTACTATCGCAGCTCGGCGAAGTCCTCGATACCCACATACCCACGGGCCATCTCAGCGCCGCTCAGCGGCAGATTGTAGAGATTGCCAAGGCGCTCTCGCGAAACGTCCGGATCCTTGTCATGGACGAGCCGTCGGCTTCTCTTTCCGAACACGAACTCAATAACCTCTTTATCATCATCAAGCGACTGAAATCGGAAGGAGTTGGTATTGTCTACATCTCACACAGACTAGACGAGGTCTTCGCCATTGGGGATCGTGTGACGGTGCTTCGGGACGGTTCGCGTGTGCACGCATCACCTGTTGGCGGTGTGGATCGCCGGACACTGATCCGATTGATGGTGGGAAGGGAGCTGGAGCAGGAATATCCAAAGATCGAGCTGCGTCCCGGCGCAGAGATTCTCAGGATCGAAAACCTGAGTGCGGGGATGTTGAAGAATATCACGTTCTCGGTAACGCGGGGAGAGATCTTTGGCATCGCAGGATTGGTCGGGGCTGGTCGGAGCGAGCTGGCTCACGTTCTTTTCGGATCCAAACGAAAGGACTCTGGCAAAGTCGTGTTCGATGGAAAAGACTTCAGTCCGAGGTCACCCCGGGAGGCAATCGAAGCGGGGCTCGGTTTATTGACGGAAGACCGAAATCGCTACGGCCTTATTCTCCCGATGAATGTGCGGGAAAATATCTCGCTTTCGAACCTCCACGAACTTGTTCGTGGTTTCGTGATTGACAGAGGGACAGAACGGACGGCGGCAGGACGGTTTACAGATCAGTTAAAGATCAAAACGCCTTCCCTGGAAGTCCCCGTTGAAACACTGAGCGGGGGAAACAGGCAAAAAGTCATCCTCGCCCGTTGGCTGTTTACAAAGTCCAAAGTGCTGATTTTCGATGAGCCAACCGCGGGGATTGACGTTGGGGCGAAGCGCGAAATCTATCTGCTCATGAATGAACTTGTGGGCAGGGGGATTGGTGTCGTCATGATTTCTTCGGATTTGCCGGAACTTCTCGGCATGTGCGACAGGATAGCAGTGATGTGTCTTGGCCGCGTTACAGGAATTCTCCGACGCGGCGAAGCAACGCAGGAAGCGATTCTCTCTCTGGCGACTCAATTCTCCGGAACCGAGATCCATGCCGGTTGAGCGCGGGAAACTCACTGCACTTTTAGCTGAATACGGAATCGGTGCCGCGTTTATTCTGGAACTTATTTTCTTCTCTCTTCTCTCCCCGCATTTTGCAACGCTTGACAACCTCCTCAATGTTACGCTGCAAACATCGATAACGGCAATCATTGCTGTTGGAATGACGTTTGTCATTCTTACGGCCGGGATCGATCTTTCCGTGGGTTCATTGGTCGCGTTGGCGGGCGTACTAACCACAGTTGTTCTCAAAGCTGATGTTCCCGCCCCCGTTGCCTATACACTGGGTGTTGGCACCGGCCTCCTTTTTGGTGTCCTTTCAGGCGCTGCAGCGGGGATCTTTATTACGAAATTCAGGATTACGCCATTCATTGTCACGCTCGCTCTGATGACAATCTGGCGCGGTACCGCGTTTGTGATCACCGAAGGTCGACCCGTGTGGGAATTGCCTGAAGGATTTGCAGATCTTGCGAGGGGACGGATCCTGTTCGTGCCAATTCCGACCTTGATCATGCTGGTGGTGTTTGCGGTGGCTCATTTTGTGTTGACGCGGACGAAATTCGGCAGGTATGTTTATGCCGTGGGTGGGAACAGCGAAGCAGCCAGGCTTGCCGGCATACGGACCGACAGGGTATTAATTCAGGTGTACATCCTCTCCGGACTTCTCTCGGCCTTGAGCGGAATTCTCCTGGCCTCGAGGGTCAACTCTGGACAGCCCAACGCAGGCCTTATGTACGAGCTTGATGTGATTGCTGCCGTTGTGGTGGGAGGGACCAGCCTCTTTGGTGGTCGAGGGACGGTCATTGGCACGCTGATCGGATCCTTGCTGATCGGCGTCTTGCGCAACGGACTGAATCTGCTGAATGTGGAATCCTATGTTCAACAGGTTGTCGTCGGGATTGTCATCCTGCTGGCGGTCATGATGGATCGCCTCCGGAAGCGCTGAAGAGAATTCCCATGACCGAACTCAAACGGGCCCTTACAACCTGCTGGTGTGTGTTCACACCAGGCCTGGTCGGAAA
>JACQPU010000287.1 GCA_016207365.1 Ignavibacteriales bacterium
ATTCATAGAAGTTGTTGTACGTTGTGACGTCTTTGTACGGAGTCAAATCCTCATCCGTATTGAACGGTCCTGCCGGCGGACGTTTGTAGGAAGGATCCTGCGGTTCTCGGACGGGCGGGATGTTCGGGAGGGAAAACGCTGCTGCTGCACCGGCGGTTGCCAACGCTGCTGTTTTGAGGAACGCGCGGCGATTGCGGTAGAGCGACTCCGGCGTAATGTCCGATGAAGGAATCTCTGGCGTTCGTTTAATCAGCATAGGAGCCTCCTTGTTCCTATGGCTCGTACAACACACTCAGGCGACGCGGCGTTCCTCTATTCTGTTCCTGTTCCTTTCCTCTCCTGCTTCCACCAACGCTGGACCACGTCCTGAATGTAAGTCTTGGCCTCGCTTTGCTTCCATTTTTCAAAGAATTTGATATCCCCACTTTCCGGTTCAGGGTTCGGATAATCGATCTGGACGCGCAGCGGCATGGGCAGAGCATCTCCGACCACCAGCGCCTCACCCTGCCGGAGCGAGGGGAGGACATCGACGAGACCGACGAATGTGTCGGGAACGAGTTTTCGAATGTAGTTCTGATCAACGGGATTCGTCAGGCGGAGCACAACATAATTGCTGCACTGTGACAGGATCGTCTCGGACACCTCAGCCGGCCTTTGACTGACGATCATGCAACTCACGCCGTACTTTCGCCCCTCTTTTGCAATGCGTTCTACCGTCCGCCGGGCTGCTTTTGTGGATTCGCCCGAAGAGGGGAGATAGTTGTGGGCCTCCTCAAACACAAGAAGGACGGGAAAATCTCTTCTGTTGGGATTCCAGAAGTTGAAATCAAACGTCACCCGGGCAAGCAATGACACAACGGTGTTCACGATGTCGAACGGAACTCCGCTCATGTCCATAAGCGTCACTTTCGCGCTCCCCCCGGGACCGAAAATTTTCTGCAAAAAGTCGCTCAACGTCGCCGTCGTCACAAACTGCTTGGGTTTGAACATGAACTCATACCGCGCATCGTTTAGTTTGCTGTCGAGCCGGACGAGGAAGCGGGTGAATTTCCCATAAAAAGGTCCTTCCTTTGTGGCTCCCTGCATTCCAAGTCCCGTGACCTTCTCTGTATCGAGAAACTGCATTCTCGCACGCACTTCGGCAACGTCAAAATGTGCAGGCGTATCCACCGTAACGAAATCCGCAAGGTCGGGATTCTTCCCTTTTTTCCCTGCCACGATCAGATCCTTCAGGACCGTGATCTGGCTCGACGCGTTCTCGTCGCGCTCGTCAATGAACATCTCCTGGATCTCTTCAAAGTTCATCAGCCAATACGGCAGTTCCAGGTCGGCAATAGGCAAATAATTGGCATTGACACCAAACGCAGCGTGATACTCGTTGTGGATGTCGATGAGAATCACGTTCGTGTCGGGGAACATCGCTACCTTTTGCAGAATCGACGCAACCGTGCAGGATTTTCCGGATCCACTGGATCCGACCACCGCAATATGCTTGCTGAAGAGCTTGTTTGGATCGAGGAACGCACGTTCCTTTTCAAACATAGAAAGCTGACCGATCGAAAATCCGAACTTCTGGAAAATCGAAAACACCGCTGTGAGATCCTGATCCTCAGCAAAGAAGACAGGTGCATCGATCGGTGGCAGAACGGACACACCGCGCTCGTAACGGCCTGCCTTGACAGTACCGACAAGGGTCACGAGAATTTGCAGGCGCTGACGCGTGTCCCCGTTGACCGGAATGTCGGCCTTGTGCATTTCTGCCACCATCGCCACTACGATTTGTTTACCCACGGGAATGAGCACATAACTACCCAGCTGGCCGATGTAATACACCTTCCCGCCAATCTCACGTTTCAACGAGCTGATGGTGTCATCAACAAGCAGCGTCAACGAGCCGCTGTTCACAGCAACCACCTGGCCGATCTTCTTTTGTTCCGTCATTCTGTTTGCCGCTCCACTAGTGAGAGTTCAATCACGGCTGCCGTTTGACCACGACAACCGTTCTGTCGTCTGTCTCTTCTGATCCGCGCGCGAATCGTTGAACTTCGTCCAGCAGTCCCATGCAAATCTGCTCTGCCGCTTCCCCCGCAAGCTCCATGATCTTTTGCTGAATCCGTTCCTCGCCGTACAGCTCACCGGAGATGTCTCTCGCTTCGCTGATGCCGTCTGTGTACATCAGAAGAATATCCCCCGGCTCAAGATAGGCATTTTCGACGACATATTTCTCGTCGGGAAACGGTCCCATGACCTGTCCCGTCGGCTCAAGCACTTCGATTCGCTCATCCCGGGCATGATACAAGAACGGACTATTGTGACCGGCATTAGCATAAAGGACCAGCCCCCTCCGGTCCTTGAACAGCTCAGCGTAGAACATGGACACAAACTGGTCCTCGGCGAAGGCCGTATGGAGAAGCCTGTTCAGCCGGGAAATAAGCGTTGTGATTTTGGCATGATAGCTCACTGCCATCCGCAATCCCCCGACCAGATAGAGAGCCTGCGACGCGGCGCGCAATCCCTTGCTCGCTGCATCACCGATAACGATTGGCAGGCGGTCGTCTTCGTCTTCTCCATGCAGATAATCAAAGAAATCCCCGCCCACAATCCGATCCGGGATCGAATGTCCAAAGACATCGTACGAATGGAACTTGAGGGCGGAAGGTGGCAGGATAATTTGCTGGATTTCGCGAGCCTTGTCAATATCTTTTGCCAATAACTGAGCCTTTTGCTCCAGCCGTTTGCGACCCAGCAGCGAGGACACTGCAACGCTGATGATATTCATCGTCGCGAGGAGGTCCTGATCAAGCGTGTTGGAATTGAACGCAAGAAGGTACTGGTACACTTTCCCTTTGCCATGCGGGAGCTTCTCGCCGACCCCCGTCACCGAATACTTGATGATTCCCTTCTTCCGCAAATAGGCGTTTGTTTCGTTGGCAATCAACGAACGCTGGTTCGCAAGGCGAAGGAAGATCGGGTAGGTCGACACAGGAATCTTGAAGCCGGGATCCAGTTTGTCGATAACCCCGATCTGATGGATGAGGCGGTACGACTGGGATGACGGTTCATACTGCCAGATCCGTCCACCCTTGATGTCAATGTTCTCGTCTTTGACAATCTCGTTTACGACATGCTTGAGAATTTCCTTGTCGGTCCTGAAGTGGTCAGAAGCAAAACTTTCGATCGTACGATAGAGCCTGCGTTGATTCACTGTTTCGTTTTCCTGTTCTTGAAGGTTTATACCAATATCTCGTAAACAGCCACGGGGGCCTGCTTGCCCTTTACGGTCACGGGGTCCAGTTTCCGGAGGCGGACTTCGGAATTTGCTCCGAGGGCTTCGGCGGTCGACTCTGAAACAAGAATCTGGCCGGCTTCTGCAATACTAC
>JACQPU010000288.1 GCA_016207365.1 Ignavibacteriales bacterium
ATGACGGCGACGCTGGACATCCTCGGCGAGGATGTCTACGAACAGTCGGCCGCCGAGAGTATCAGAAACGAATGGATTCATGTCCTGGATGAGATCAAAGGCCACCAGCTTGAATCCAACATCTCGGTCAAGCTCTCTCAATTGGGATTTCGCATCGATCCGGAATACAGCTTCGGGATCCTTCGCAGCATCGTTACAGCAGCAAGGGAACGCGGGAATTTTGTACGGGTCGATATGGAAGATTCAACGATGACCTCGGCGACGCTGGCGCAGTATCGGCGGTTGAGGGCTGAGGGATTCGACAACGTCGGTGTTGTGATCCAGGCCTACCTGCATCGGAGTGATCCCGATGTGAGGGATCTGGTCAAGCTTGGCGCTAATGTTCGTTTGTGCAAGGGGATATACCGCGAATCGCCGGAGATTGCTTATCAGGACCGCGATGAAATCCGGCGAAGCTTTGGTTTGTTGATGCGTGTACTGATGGAACATGGGTGCTACGTCGGGATTGCGACTCACGATGAGTATCTGGTTGACAAGTCGTACGAACTTATACAGAAGACCGGGACAGAGAAGAGCCGGTACGAGTTTCAAATGCTGCTTGGCGTGAGGGAACAACTTCGCGCCTCCATCGTTGGGGCCGGACACCGGCTCCGGGTGTATGTGCCGTATGGGGATCAATGGTACGCGTATTCGGTTCGCAGGCTTAAGGAAAACCCCCAGATTGCAGGATACGTCGTGAAGGCACTGCTCACCGGAAACAATTCGTAGTGCCCGCTAGGGCGCTGACGGAACCACCACAACTCAGGAGCTCTTATGGCTGATTCCAACACCACCTTCCAGCCGTTCATTCCTACCTCCCAGGAAATTCCGGAATTCTCCCTCAAGGCCCTCGTCCTTGGCGCCTTGTTCGGAATTCTGTTCGGTGCAGTGACTGTGTACCTTGGCCTGCGGGCCGGACTCACGGTTTCTGCTTCGATTCCTATTGCCGTCCTGTCCATTAGTCTCCTGCGTGTGTTTGGTCGCGGGACAATTCTTGAAAATAACATTGTCCAAACAACGGGCTCGGCCGGCGAATCCGTCGCGGCCGGCGTGATTTTTACGCTTCCAGCCCTCATTTTTCTCGGATTTCCTCTTGAATACACGAGAATCTTCCTCCTCGCACTGATCGGAGGATGGCTGGGCATTCTGTTCATGATCCCCCTCCGCCGCCAGCTGATTGTGAAGGAACATGGGAATCTCACCTATCCCGAAGGCACGGCCTGCGCCGATGTTCTCATTGCCGGGGAAAAGGGCGGTTCGTTTGCGGGACGCGTGTTCGCGGGACTCGGCATTGGTGGTGTGTATGCCTTCCTGATGCACGCCATGAAATTCTGGCACACGACTCCCGAGTACCGGCCTTCGTGGTTCACCGGTGCTTCCGTGAAGGCTGAGGTGACGCCCGAATATCTCGGCGTCGGATACATTATTGGCCCCAAAGTGGCCGGGACGATCTTCGCCGGCGGCGTGTTTTCCTGGCTTCTGATGATCCCCGCCATCAAGTTTTTCGGTGGTATGCTTACTGAACCGCTGTATCCTGCCACAGTGCCTATTTCTCAGATGGAGCCGAACCAGATCTGGGCGAGCTACATCAGACCCATGGGCGCCGGAGCGGTGGCAGCAGCCGGCCTCATCACGTTAATGCGAACAATGCCGACGATCGTCAATGCATTTAAGGCTGGGATCAAGGACCTCACGGTCAAGAAGAGCGGAATTGCGCAGGCGCGGACCCGCACCGAAAGCGACCTGCCGATGAACATTGTGATGGTCGGATCCATCCTGCTTGTGCTGGTTATCTGGGGCCTGCTGACGTTCATGCCGATCCCGGGAGCCGATACCGGACTCATGGCAAACCTTCTCTCCGCATTGCTGGTTGTGGTATTTGGATTTCTGTTTGTCACCGTTTCATCCCGAATTGTGGGGCTGATTGGATCATCCGCAAACCCCGTTTCTGGAATGACGATCGCAACGCTCATGGCGACATGCGCGCTGTTTCTGATTGCCGGCTGGACGGGAGGGGCATACAGTGCCCTTGCAATCACGATCGGCGGAGTCGTGTGTGTCGCAGCGGCGAACGCCGGTGCAACGTCGCAGGACCTCAAGACCGGATTCCTTGTTGGCGCAACGCCGTCCAAGCAACAGCTTGGCCTCATGGTTGGCGTTATGGCGTCGGTGTTCGTGATCGGCCTGACCCTCATCATGATGAACGAAGGACTTGCGGAATACCGCCCGGCTCAAATGCCGTTCGATCCCGCGTCACCTCCCCGGGGTGTTCAGATTGAATCGAGGGACTTTGTGCATGAAGGGACTTCATACTACCTGATCAACTCAATTGGCTCACGCACGATCCCCGACGGCAAGTTCCTGTACAACCCGGCCACCGGTCAGATCGAGATTCAGTGGATCCAGGGAATTGGCTCGGAACGAGCGGCGGCCCCGCAGGCGCGGCTTATGGCAACGGTGATCAACGGGATTCTCAACCAACAGCTCCCATGGGGTCTTGTTCTCCTGGGTGTTTTTCTCGTGATCGCTGTCGAACTCCTGGGCGTGCGATCCCTTGCATTTGCCGTTGGCTCGTATCTGTCAATTGCCACCACCCTGGCCATTTTCTGCGGAGGTATTGTGCGATGGATGGCAGAGGGGAAAGGAGGCGGCCATGGTGAAGGAGAGGTGAGCTCCGGATCGTTGTATGCCAGCGGATTGATCGCAGGTGGAGGAATATTCGGTCTCGCAGCTATCGGGATTGCCTTGCTGGAACAATCCGGCGCTCTTTCCGAAGGTGCTTTCCAGCTTGGCCCCTCTGTCCTCGGTGATCTGACCGGCTTCCATGTGTTCTCGGTATTTATGTTCCTGCTCCTTGCGGCTTCTCTTTTCTACTACGCAAAGAAGCGGATCGGGACAAAGTAATCACTCGTGAAGCCACGGCAGCGCGGCTGTCCAGACATCCGGCGGCCGCGTACCGTGGCTTTATCGTCGATAAATCCTTCTCTCACCTATGGTCCTTCAATCTGAACCCCTTGCCCCTTCCCGGCTTTACCGCTGGATCGTCCTCGTGTTTCTCAGCCTGGCGATGTTTGGCAACTATTATGCCTATGATTCCATTGCCCCTGTTTTCGACTTGCTGAAACATCAGCTCCGGTTTTCCGATGAAGATCTGGGATTGTTGTACACCGTTTACAGCATCGCTGCGGTGATTGTTCTGCTTGTCGGTGGCTACATCATCGACAGGTTTGGAACTAAGAAATCCATCGTGGTGTTTGGCGCGATTTGTTTGGTTGCCGCCGTCGTAACCGCCTCCTCTCCTGAATTATGGATCATGCTTGCGGGGAGATTCCTCCTTGGACTGGGTGCCGAGCCCCTGATCGTAGCCGTGACGACCGCCCTGGCGAAATGGTTTAAGGGAAAAGAATTGAGTTTCGCCTTCGGCATCAACCTCACGATCGCCCGGTTGGGCTCGGCCGTTGCCGATTGG
Organism: Ignavibacteriales bacterium; assembly: GCA_016207365.1. Lineage (GTDB taxonomy): Bacteria > Bacteroidota > Ignavibacteria > UBA10030 > UBA10030 > JACQPU01. The sequence continues at coordinate 3,509 of JACQPU010000288.1, forward strand.
TCGCCGAGCTGGGCCAGTGGGGCGTTTGCCAACTGGCAGGATCCGCTCTGGATTGCCACAGCGATCACGAGCACGTGTGTTGTCGGTGGAATGCTCTACTGGATCATGGAGAGCCGCGCTGAACGGCAGTACAGTCTCGGAAGCCATGGAGAAATCGACAAGCTTGAGCTGAAAGGCCTGTACAAATTCAGTCCGTCGTACTGGTACGTTGTCGGACTGTGCGTTGTATTTTATTCTACCGTGTTTCCGTTCCGCGCGTTTGCCATCAAGTACTTTATCGAGGCGCACGGAACGTCACGCGAACTTGGGGGTTTGCTGAACAGTTTCCTTCCGCTTTCTGCAATGGTTGCGACGCCACTGTTCGGTTTGATGGTGGACAAGATCGGTCGGCGATCGTTTTTCATGACGGTTGGCGCGCTGGTTCTGCTGCCGTTGTTTCTTATTGTTACGTACGTACCAGCAGGAAGCGAAGTGACGCTCTGGTTGCCGGGGTTCGGCACCTTCGCTCTTCCCATCACACTGCTGATTGTCATGGTGCTCCTCGGAATCGTGTTTTCGCTGATTCCGGCAATCATGTGGCCCTCCGTAGCTTACATTGTTGAACAGCGCCGGCTGGGATCGGCGTATTCCCTTATGACGTTGTGCCAGCAGCTTGGGATGGCCGCCATCCCGTGGATTATCGGAATGCTGAACGATACCTATGCGGCCGGACCGGAGAATCCCGGCGGCTATGCAGCGGGCATGTGGGTGTTCACGGGCCTGGGAGCGTTTGGGTTGATGTTCTCGTACTTGCTTTGGAAAGCAGAAAGGGGACCGGGAGCACATGGGCTGGAGACGATAAAGGCTGGAGGATAGCAGGATAATTTTCGATTTGGAATTTTCAATTTCCAATTTATGGGGGGTATATGAATGCAGATGTGTTGAAGCAACTGACTAAGCGGTTTGCTGTTGCAGTTATTCGGCTTGTTGAGACATTACCAAGAGACGAGACTTCGAGGATAATCGGGTATCAGCTCATTAAAGCTGTTTGCTCAACGGCTGGAAACTATCGAGCAGTGTGCCGCTCAAGATCAAGGAGAGATTTTGTGAACAAGCTGGGGGTTGTTGAAGAGGAAGCCGACGAATCCATGTTCTGGCTGGAAATGATCATTGAGACCGGCAAGAAGCCGGCGAATGAAGTACATCCATTATGGAATGAGGCCAGGGAATTGCTGGCTATATTCACGGCCTCAAGGAAAACAGCAAAGAAGAACCAATAATAGAAGAGTCTCGTAATTGGCAATTGAAAATTTCCAATTGGAAATCCACCATGCCTTCCCCTAATCTTCTCTCTTCTTCCCGCACTGCTCTCGTTGACTGCATGGGTTTGAAGCCCGGCGA
>JACQPU010000289.1 GCA_016207365.1 Ignavibacteriales bacterium
CCTCTTCTGTGCCGAGTACTGCGGCACGTCACACGCCTCCATGAGGGGACGCGTCGTCGTGATGAAACAGGAAGAGTTCGAACGCTGGCTGGCGGGAGGCACTCAGGAAGAACCGATGATATCAAAGGGCGAGCAATTGTTCGCCCGGTTTGGATGCTTGACCTGCCACTCGCAGGTTTCTCAGGAGCGCGGGCCGTCGCTTCACGGACTCTTTGGCAGTACCGTACGGCTTGCAGACGGCTCGACAGTGACCGCCGATGAACGGTACATTCGGGAATCAATCGTCAGTCCGAATGCGGCTCTCGTGGCGGGGTACAAGCCGCTGATGCCGACGTACGCGCAACAGATCAGCCAGGAGCAATTGTTCCAGATCATCGAGTACATCAAATCGCTGGGCGGTCCACAGGTTGCGGCCGCAAGGAGGAGTCCATGAAGACGGCCCCGGAAGACGTTCTGCAGAAGAACTACATTACCGCGGAGTACGGAATCCGGTCCTGGCTGCTGACGAGAGACCACAAGCGGATCGCGCTCTTGTACCTGATTTCGATCACACTGTTCTTTTTTGTCGGAGGATTCTTCGCAGTACTTATGCGGCTCGAACTCATGACGCCACAGGGGGACGTCGTGTCGGCCGAGACGTACAACCGATTGTTCACGATGCACGGCGTTGCGATGATCTTCTTTTTCCTTGTGCCGTCCATTCCGGCGGTGTTGGGAAACTTTCTCCTGCCGATGATGCTCGGTGCGCGCGATCTTGCATTTCCGCGACTGAATCTCTTGAGTTGGTATCTCTATATGATCGGGGGATGTTACACGATTTACGCCATGGTAACGGGAGGAATCGATACGGGGTGGACATTCTACACTCCGTACAGCACAGGGTATTCAACAACGAACGTCGTCCCTGTTGTCGTCGGGATTTTCGTGCTGGGATTCTCGTCCATCCTGACCGGCGTGAACTTCATTGTTACCACGCACAAAATGAGGGCGCCGGGACTGACCTGGTTCCGGCTTCCGCTTTTTGTCTGGGCGCAGTACGCGACGAGCGTGATAATCCTTCTGGCGACACCAGTACTCGCGATCACGCTGGCTTTGCTTGGTGTCGAAAGGATCTTTCGGGTCGGCATTTTTGATCCCGCCCTCGGAGGCGATCCCATTCTGTTCCAGCACATGTTTTGGTTTTATTCTCATCCTGCAGTGTACATCATGGTCCTCCCCTCGATGGGTGTGGTAAGTGAGCTTGTTACTTGTTTCGCGCGCCGGCGGATTTTCGGCTACAGGTTCATGGCCTTCGCCGTGATGGCCATTGCCGTTCTGGGGTTTCTTGTATGGGGACATCACATGTTCGTCAGTGGCCAATCGGTCTACGCTGGCATGGCGTTTTCGGCTTTGAGCTTCTTTGTCGCTATTCCATCAGCCATCAAGGTCTTTAACTGGACCGCCACGCTGCACAAGGGAAGGATTGAATTTCGTACGCCCGTGCTGTACGCCTTCGGGTTTATCGGATTATTTACGATTGGCGGCTTGACAGGATTATTCCTTGCAACACTGGCGGTCGATGTGCACCTCACCGACACGTACTTTGTGGTCGCGCATTTTCACTACATCATGGTTGGCGGAGCGGTAATGGGCTATCTGGGGGGGCTGCATTACTGGTGGCCGAAAATGACCGGGCGGCTCTACCATGAAGGATGGGCGAAGTTTTCGGCGCTGATTCTTTTTGTAGGATTCAATCTGACCTTCTTTCCGCAATTTGTCCTCGGGTATCTTGGAATGCCGAGGCGCTACTACATTTATCCCGAAGAATTTCAGGTACTGAATGTTTTGTCGACGGCTGGGGCATCCATTCTCGGCTTTGGCTACATCATTCCGATGGTCTATCTTCTCTGGTCGCTCAGAAAGCCGCGAACTGCGGGGCCGAACCCATGGAACGCGAAAGGGCTTGAGTGGTTGACTCCCTCTCCGCCGCCAACGCATAATTTTGACACAACGCCGGTAGTTACCGAAGGTCCTTATGAATACGAGGAGAAGTCTGCTGATGACGGATAGTCATTCACACGTTGCCCATCAATTCGACGATCTTGCCCAGCAGCAGGATGCGTCCAATCTCGGCATGTGGGCGTTCCTGGCGACGGAAGTGTTGTTTTTCGGAGGGATGTTTGCGGCCTACGCCGTCTATAGAACCCTGTACTATGACGCTTTTGTTGCAGGCAGTCAGCATATGGATGTACTTCTGGGCGCCATCAATACCGCCGTTCTGCTCCTGAGCAGTTTGACCGTCGCCCTTGGAGTTCACGAGGTGAAGCGGGGAAACAATGCGGGGCTTACACGCTATCTCCTTTTGACAATTACCCTCGGACTCACGTTTCTGGTGATCAAGGGATTCGAATATTCGCACAAATACGCCGACGGTCTCATTCCCGGCGTACATTTCACGCTCGACGGTCCAGAGCACGTCGGGTTGTATTTCATTCTGTATTTTGTCATGACGGGATTTCATGCGCTCCACATGATTGTGGGAGTGGGAATTATGACCGCGATGGTTATCATGACTCGACGGGGGCGGTTCTCACCGGAGTATCACAATCCGATTGAAGTGAGCGGTCTTTACTGGCACTTCGTCGATATCGTGTGGATTTTCCTGTATCCCCTCTTTTATCTTATTCGGGTGCATCCATGACCGGTGGCGGTTTTTCACGGAGAATCTATTATGCGGTCGGCATAACCCTCCTGGTGTTATTTCTGCTCACGGTTGGTGTGGCTTACATCGATCTGGGTGCTTTGAACATCGTAGTCGCAATGGCCATTGCGACCTTTAAGACGATCCTTGTTGTGCTGTACTTCATGCACGTGCGCTACAGTTCCCGCGTCACGTGGGTCTTCGTGTCTGCGAGCTTCTTCTGGCTGGTTATTCTGCTTGTTCTCACCCTCAGTGATTACGTGACGCGCGGAGTCTAGCCTTTCTCCTCGCTGTGTTTCGGCAATTGTTTTCTCACCCCCCCTACGCGCCCGACGCCTGACCTCTGACAAGTGCCTTGACTTTCATCAGGGCGCCACGTAGTTTTCGTACAACCATTCCCCTGCAGACGGCGCGGCGGTCACACAGCCACTTCGCCGCCTCACTGTACCATGAACCTACCGGTGGAGGGACGATCATGCCAAGACGTGTCGATTTTGACGATTGTTTGTCGCTTCGCGACGGTCATCTTTTTATGGAAGAAGCGGATACGACGGAGCTTGTTCGGCAATTTGGTTCCCCTTTGTTTGTTTACTCCGAAAATCAGCTCTGCCGCAATGTCCGGCGATTCCGGGCGGCGTTTCAGGCCGGTTGGCCTGAGGGTGCCGTCAAAGTAATGCCGGCGGCAAAGGCGAACTGGCTTCCTGCCATCCAGCGGATTTTGGTTCGGGAGGGATGCGGATGCGACGTTTATTCTCCCGGGGAACTTTCGATCGCTCTGGCGGCGGGATGTAATCCGGAGTTTATTTCGGTGAACGGTTTTCCAAAGGAGCCCGCGCACATCCGCACTTGTATTGAGCAAGGCGTCCGTATCACCGTTGACAGTCTGGAGGAGGTGCCGATCATCGATGAGGTTGCGGCGGCTCTGGGAAGAATTGCCCGGGTGAGACTGCGCATCAAAGCCCCGCTTTCCGGATTTATTCGTCACAGCGAGTTTGTTGCGGAAGGTCTTGTTCCTACAGACCTTGCGGCGCTGGTATACAAAAACGGACTGACATTTGAGGACATCGTGGAGATAGGGCCGAGGTTGGCAAACAGCAAAAATATCGAGATCGTGGGATTTCATCAGCACAACGGCAGGCACCGGGCGACAACTGCCTATTGGGAGGAGCAGATGCGGGCGTATGCAAAGGAAATTGGCAGAGTGTGCCGGCTCCTTGGTGGATTGCGGCCGAAGGAAATCGACATTGGCGGTGGGTTTGCGATTCCGAGAGACCCGTTTAACGCGGCGACTCATTACTCAGAGCCAGCCCAACTTGCCGTCCTGCACGTATTCTCGAAGCTCCTGCGTCCCTTGGGCGCGCGTGTGCGATATGCGATTCTTGGCTTTCTGGTTGACAGAATTGCTGGAAAGCCAAAGGAAGAGCGGGCTCCGACCATTGAGTCTTATGCAGGGGCGTGTACCCGCGCCCTGAGGGCAGGACTTGCAAAGGAGGGAATCGACACGCGGGGGATCATGCTGCAGTTGGAACCAGGGCGCTCCATGCATGGTAACGCGGGAATTCACCTTGCAACGGTGAAAAGCATAAAGCATGTTCGAAGACCAATCCGGTGGACCGTTGTTGCCGTTGATACGACCGAATTTTGGTTTACGGGCGGGCGGTATGAGCACCACCTCCATCACTATGTTTTTGCGAACAAGGGGAACGAACCAATGACCGGACGCGCAGACATCGTGGGGAGGAGCTGTTACGGCGACAGATTGCTTCCTGCAGTTCGCATTCCGGACGTTGAGGTTGGAGACATACTTGCTTTTCTTGACACAGGGGCATATCAGGAAGTATCTGCGAGCAATTTCAACGCAATGTTGAGACCCCCGACAGTACTTGTGACGGGTTCGGATGCATTTGTGATCAGGCGCCGAGAAACTGAAGATGACCTCATGCGAAGGGATTCGATGCCCTCACACCTCGCGAAGCAGCCTTCAGCAGCCTCCCAGGATTTTGTTGAGGAAGAAGGAAAGGATTAGTATGTTGGATACCTCACCGACTCCGGTAGCTCAATCCGCCAGAAAGCTCGGCGGATTTCGTGAGCGATGATGATAAAGCGCCCGTAGCTCAACTGGATAGAGCATCAGACTTCGGATCTGAGGGTTGGGGGTTCGACTCCCTCCGGGCGCACAAGAAAGTCACTCCAGGTACGTGCAGATACAACTCGTGATTAAATCTACTATCAATGCATGAAACGTTTTTTTACGGTACTCTTTGATCCGCTTGCAAAGTTTTTTGTCCAGTACCCTGCCGTGCTCTCGGGGTACATTATTTACCTCTATTTCTTTCTTGCCACCCTCGATTTCTATCAGGACGTCAAGGCCCAGGCATCTCGTCCGATTTTCGGATATTTTCAGAATTTTGACGCCTTGATCTGGATGTGGCTCCTCGCGTGGGCTCTTGTGAAAATCATCGAGTATCGCGCGAAGGTTCAGGAGCA
>JACQPU010000290.1 GCA_016207365.1 Ignavibacteriales bacterium
CTGTACCGGTCTCCGGAAGTTGCCTTTCTCCTGACAAAGCCGGCCCCTTATGCCACGATTTTTACGCTTAAATTTCTTGATAATTTTTTGTACAGCTCGACGACACTCTTCCTTGTGGCGTTCATGGTGTTGCTGGGGTACGGAACCTATCTGGGGTACCCGTGGTACGCAATTCTGGGAATCATGATCTTTCTCCTGATCCCGTTCATGCTGCTCTCTGCATGCATTGCCGTTCTTATTCTTATGGCCATCATGAAGGTTGCCGGAAGAATTGGGTTTCGGCGCGTGATGGCTCTCCTGAGCACCGTGTATCTGATGATGGTATACCTGTTCTTCAAGTTTTCCAATCCGGTGAAGCTGATCGAAGATAGCGCCCGTTATTTTCCGAACGTGGATATCAACCTTGCGCAGCTTGATCCGTTTTTTGCCAGATTTCTCCCGAATCACTGGTTGGCCGAGTTTCTTTTTTTTCTTTCGCGCGGCGAAATGGAACGCGGGATTCCCACGGGATTGCTTCTTCTGTTTGTGGCGGCCGGAATGTTTGTCACGGCGCTTCTCGTGGCGCATAAGTTCTATTATCGAAGCTGGCTGATCACTTTTGAGGTGCAGGCGCAGTCCAACAATACCCGGACCGGAGCCGGCCCTGTGCTGTTTGATTTCCGCAAACGATCAATCCTTCCACCTCAGGTTGAGTCAATACTGAAAAAAGAATACTTCAGCTTCTTCCGGGAGCCAAGTCAATGGATTCACCTTGGCGTGATGATTGTGCTGATAACGGTATTTGTGAGCAGCATCCGGGGATTAAACTTCATTCTCCGCGTTGCTGAGCTCCCGGCATTAACCTACCTGGTTCTCTATGCATTCGGAGGATTTCTTTCGGCTTCCTTGGCCCTGCGGTTCGTGTTCCCCCTCATCAGTCTTGAGGGGGACTCGTTCTGGGCGCTCAGGAGCATGCCGATCCGGGCGCGGACGTTCTATACAGCGAAATTTCTTCTGGGTTTCGGTCTCGTGGTGATGCTTGGTTTGGTGGTGGCGTATTTTTCCAACATCCCCTTTGTTCGTCTGACTCCCACGAACAGAATTCTCTTGTGGTTCGGATTGTACAGTGCATTCATGATTTCCCTCACCATGACGGCGCTTAACGTCGGTCTTGGCGGATACTTTGGGAATTATCAGGAAAAGAACCCCATCCGCATTGCATCGTCGCAGGGTGCGACACTGACCTTCCTCATCACGCTCGTCTACCTTGTGCTCCTCGTCGTTATCATCGCGATTCCGATCAGCGGACATTTTGATGCAATCTTCTACCGGGGGATTTTTCCGCCCGAGCGCATGATTCCGCCGGCCATCGCGTTCGGCGTGATCTCTCTCTTTCTTGTTGTGTTCGGCTCAGTGGTCGGATTGCGCGCGTTGAAGAGGGATTTCTGAATTGCTATTCAGTCCCCGAGTTGCTATCTTCCTGCGATATGGTCGATGAAATAACATTGATGCGGATGCTGGAACAGGCTCGAGCGTATGTCGATGAGCGCAAGTACCTCCATGCCGCCCAAATCTATAACAGGCTGACGTCTCTTTCCCCATCAATGGAAGCCGCCTGGGTGGAGCTGTCGCATGTGTACTCCGAACTAAACCAATACGACGCGGCGGGGCGCATCCTTCAACGGGCCGCTGAGTCCTCGGGCGATCCCAACAAGATTCTCTTTCTTCTCGGAAGCCTCCATCAGAAGACCGGCGAGTTCGACCAAGCCTTGGCTTCCTACAAAAGGCTCCTCCTTCAGGAGCGCGTGCTGTCCCGTCGGCTCCGTTCTCATCTCCATTTCAACATTGCATTGTGCTATTTCTCGAAAAACAACCTGAGATTGGCAGAATCGCATTTTCGCAAGGTCAAGCGCGTTGATCCTCATTTTCCGAAAATCCATGAGTCGTTGGGCGAACTGCTGCTGCGCCGGGGAGCCGTGACAGAGTCGATCACGATTCTCAAGCACGCCATCGCGCAGGATCCCTACAGCTGGATTGGTCATTACCTGCTTGGCCTGGCGTTTTCCCGGTTGCGCGAGTGGAATCAGGCCTACGAAGAATTTGTTTCGGCCATCGAAATGGATCCCAACGAGCCGAATGGGTGGCATATGTGTGGCGAGGCACTTCTGTCCCTGGAACGGTATGACGAAGCTGAGCAGTACCTTCGCAAGGCTCTTGATCTGAACCCCCACCTGACGGATGCTATTGCCAATGTCGGATTTCTCTATATGCGGAGAGGTGAAATCGACACGGCGTTTGAATGCTTTGAGCGGGCCCTTGCGCTTGAACCGGAAAATGCAAAAGCCCTTCAGGGAAGGGAGCAGATTGTGCGGGGGAGCCGGCCGGGTGCGTAATCAATGAAGCGCATTTCCGGCATTCTTCTCTGGATCCTTCTCTCAATGATGGTGACGCAGGCTGAGGCGCAAAACCAGTCAGCCGACAGTCTTGTGTTTCGGTCCGACGTTGAGCGGCTCTTCGTCCAGGCCATGCGGCATTTTCAGGGAGCTCGATTTGACAGCGCCGCCGCGCTGTTTATGCGCTGCATCAAGGAATTTCCGATTCACCATCGCACCACGGGGGCCTACATCATGGCGGGGAAAGCCTATTACAGGCTCGGGAACTTTCGGGAGTCCGTCCGGATTCTGAAGAACTTCATCGATCTCTACCCGGGCTCATCATACATTCCCGACGCACACTACACGCTTGGTCTCGATTTCTACCGGATGTTGCGCTATGACGACGCGGCCGAAGAGCTGGTGACGGCCCATCGACTGAGCGGTGATGCGCTTTTGCGGTCACGGTCCGAAAAATTGTTGGACGGCCTTGCGTCTCAGTATTTGACCGTTGCAGATCTCCAGCTTCTCCTCGGTTCCACACCGACCCAGCCTGTTGATGTACTCCTCTCCGTCCGGCTTGCGGAGCGGCTGCTGCGATCGGGAGACGTGAAGGCGGCGAGGGATCTCCTCCTCCCCCTTGTGGATCTGCCTCCGCGCGTTGCGTACATCGATAAGGCGATTGACCTTCTGCGGAGAGTTCAGGGGAGCGGTGTATTGAAAATCGGGGTCGTTCTCCCGTTGATGCTGAAAACGAGTCAACCAGGTCAGGGGGATCTCGGCGTTGAAATGTATGACGGAATAAAACTTGCGGTTGAGGAGTACAATCTTGCGA
>JACQPU010000291.1 GCA_016207365.1 Ignavibacteriales bacterium
AGGCGATGGCCCGGGGAATCGAGGAGGCTGTGCAGGAGGATCACATTCGCGCAAGGATCGGGCAGGTGGAATACGTCGGCGAGAAACTCAAAGCCATCGGCATTCCCATTGTGCAACCGATCGGGGGACACGCAATCTTCCTTGATGCCAAAAAATTCCTTCCTGGCATCCCACAAGTTGAATTCCCCGCACAGACGCTTGCGGCCGAACTGTACCTGGAATCTGGCATCCGTTCCATGGAACGAGGAATTGTCTCGGCCGGAAGAAACAAAGAGACCGGCGACCACTACTACCCCAAGCTTGAGCTCGTCCGATTGACGTTTCCCCGGAGAGTCTACACCCAGGCGCACTGTGACGTGACCGCCGAGGCGGTTGAGGCAGTGTATGACCGACGAAGGGATATTCGGGGCATGAAGATGGTCTACGAGCCGAAATATCTGAGGTTCTTCCAGGCAAGATTCGAAAAACTGTAGGTGCGCGGATAAAGCATGGGACTGCGAACGTCGGTCGCGCTTCTGGCTCTTTTAGCGATGGCATCATGCGGGAAAGAACGGCGTTCACATACAGGTGCAGCCGCGGCTGACAGTCTGCGCTCTGATTCTGTAAAGACGCGCGTAACTCTCTCGGTTGCTGAGCGCGAGCGATTGCGGGAATGGCTGATGCGTGAGGGCCGTTATGATTGCTGCACAAAGCCCGGATGCACCGAATGCATTACCTCCCGGGATTCCTGCGGCTGCTCTCTCGCGATAAAACAGAAGGATCCGATCTGTGGCGAATGTCTGGATGGATATAAGGAAGGAAGAGGAAAATTCAAACTCGTAAGCATCGTTGAACTGGAACAGATTCGAAACAAAGCAACTGCATCCAACAAGCAGCCTTAACGCAACCGCGCCTCCGGATTTGACTCCGGCGCCTCATGCTGTGGCCAGTCTTTGAGTCCCCCGACGAGGTTTTTTACGTTTTTGAAACCGCGCTGAACGAGAAAATTGACGGCATAAGCGCTGCGGTTCCCGCGCATGCAGTAGACAACAATCTCATCTTCTGAATCCAACTCGCGAAACCGGTGGCGAAGCTGGTTTAAGGGGATCAGCGTCCCCCCGATATTCAGGCGTTCATGTTCGTACGCTTCCCGCACATCCAGTAAAAAAACTCTTTTCCCGTCATCGAGAAGCTTCTTCAACTCAAGGGTCGTGATTTCGTATTTGTTCATGGCTGGGAGCCCAGATTCTCAAAAAATAAGACTGAGAGGTGGGCAAATATAAGCAGTCGTAGGAAACCCGAATGTGAACCCCGTCACGCACCCCGTAACAGCCCCTTTTTGAAAACGCCCAGATTCCCACGCTCTACAGGCCAAGCCGTTCCGCCGCGCCTTTCATAGCCTCAATGACAAATCCGATATGCTCATCAAGCGGCACACCCAACTCCTGAGCCCCTTTTTGAATATCCTCCCGACTCACATTCTTTGCAAATCCTTTGTCCTTGAGCTTCTTCTTAACCGATGAGATTTCAAGATCGCGGATCTTGTTCGGGCGGATCACCGCCACTGCACTGATGAACCCGCACAGCTCATCACAGGCATAGAGAACCTTCGCAAGGAGAGTGTCGCGGGGAACATTCATGTAGTCCGCGTGACCCAGAATGGCCCTTCGGATTCCCTCGGGATAGCCTCGTTTCTCAAGGATTTTCGACCCCTCGGATGGATGATCCGGGGCATTTGGAAATTTCTCGTAGTCGAAATCGTGCAGGATACCCGTAATGGCCCATGTCTCTTCGTCTTCACCATATCTCCGCGCATACGCTCTCATGACCGCCTCAACTGCATACATATGCCTGCGCAACGCATCACCTTGCGTGTATTCGTGCATGAGCGCGACTGCTTCCTGGTACGTCATGAATCCTCCGTTTCGGACCGTCGTATTTTTTCATATATTGCGCCGTGCTCACAGCGCTTGCAATCCTGTTTGTCGTTGTGCTCCTGGGCTCGATCGCCTACGGTTTCAGCATTGTTGTCCGGCGTCCTCCGACGTCTGCCGAGCTTAATACCGAACGATGCACACTATGCCGCCGCCGTTTCGACAAAGCCCGCCTCATTGAACGGGAGGCCGGAGACACGAGGGTCTTCTACTTCTGCAACGAATGCATCACCCGACTTGCTTCCGACGCTGAGGCACTCCGCGCTGCGAATGAAATTTCCTCATAAAACCATCTGCCGATGGACACAGACGACGAAGCGTGCATTCGGGACACAGCGGCCTCCGGGCGATGCACACGTTCCGTCCATGAAGAATAAGGAGATTGCTAAAGTCGTACCAATCTTCCCGTGGCACAATTGCCATGAGGTCACGCTCCACCTTCTCAGCCGTGTTCTGATGGCTGAGACCGAGACGCTGTGAAAGGCGCTCCACATGCGTGTCCACGACGATTCCCTCGTTGATCCCAAAAGCCCCGCCCAACACGCAATTTGCTGTCTTCCGTCCCACGCCGCCAAGTTCCAATAGTTCTTCCATCGTTCGCGGCACCTCGCCTCCGAACTTTTCGACGATACTTTTCGATGCGGCAATAATGTTTTTCGCCTTGTTCCTGAAAAATCCCGTCGACCTGATCTCCTCCTCTAACTCGCGCGGATTCACAGCGGCGAAATGTTGAGGCGTGGGGAGTTTCCGGAACAATCCCGGTGTCACCATGTTAACGCGGGCATCGGTGCACTGAGCCGAGAGGACCGTCGAAACCAGGAGTTGAAACGGATCCTCGAATTTCAAGGCCGTTTTCGCACTTGGATAGAGCTTCCGAAGCCGTGCAATAATCAGTCGGACACGTCGTCTCAGTGCGGAGGCCGTCTCTTTGTTCATGACACGACCATCTCCTTGCAGAGAACGTGTCCCCCTTGCAGCGCCGAGCGAAGGAACTTCTGCGGTTGATCGGTCTGCAGCCGCCTGAGTGAGTGACAAAGGTCCGGCAGATCATCCCCCCGGAGTCGCAGTACAAATTCACGGCCGGAACCCAGGCCGAGCTTTCGCTGCCAAACCGAAATGTGGCTGAACTTTCCCTCACCATGGATCTTCTCAAGGGACTCGCTCAGTGTTGACCTGAAGAGGTCGTATTTTACGCCTCCCTTTGAAAACCAGAGTGCCACCTCGAACCGCCCGCCGCCGTCAAGGTCACCAAACAAAGTAACGACATTGTGTGCGTTATATGCATAAGAATCGAACTCTCCAATGTGCTTCCCATGAACCGGTGTGTAAATGCCGACTCG
>JACQPU010000292.1 GCA_016207365.1 Ignavibacteriales bacterium
GTCCAGACGCGCGGATGAGCGTGGGCCTCACAGCAGGGAAGCGCGGGACCATGAACCTCGGCCTTTCGCAGGAGACATTTTTCAAACTCTCGCTGTCCATAGATGCCAGCGAGGCCTGGTTCATCACGATTGAAGAAGACTGACAGCCATAAGGAGATCATTTGATCATGAAGCGAATGCTTTTTCTCTTGGCGATAGTCACGTGGATACTCCCCTGGGACTCTCTATCGCAGGGCACCGATGCCGAGGCTGCAAAGAACTGGAGCCTGTTCTTTGAGTATCACAAGAATGGTGATTTCGTGACTGCGGCGCCGTACGGCTGGAAGGTCATTCAGCTTTCTCCGACCCGTTTCAAGACCGTGTATTCAAAGTTGGCCGAGTGCTACTACAGCTTCTACCAGAGTTCCGAGGACAAAGCCCGTAAGGCGCATGTGGATACCATGATCGCCATCTACGATCTCGGCATCAAGAACATACCGGACAGAAGCGCAAGCCTGTACCTGATGAGGGCGTACGCACTCGAAAACTACGTTGAAAATGGGGGAAGGGATCTCGAAGCTATCGACAGCTACGAAAAAGCTCTGACAGGGGACACGTCCACGGCATTCGCATATTTCGATCGGCTTGGGCTCTTGTACACCCGTCACATGGAAGAAAATCCCTCCTTCCGCGTCAAGGCAATCGACCTGTTTCGAAGGCAAAAGGACCGGGATCCGAACAACCCGACCGCCATCGAGCGGCTCCGTAGCCTGATTACCGATCCCCAGGAATTGATCAAGATTGCCGAGGATGATCTGAAGAACGATCCTCAGAATCTGGAAAAGATGTGGAATGCGGCCCAGGCGTATATTGAAGGCGAGCAGTATGAAGGAGCGGAAAGGCACCTGCTTGCCCTCATCAAGAAATCACCCAAGACCGCCGCTTACTGGAACGAGCTGGGAAAGGTCCGTCAGCGCGCGACAAGATTCCGCCAGGCAATCGATGCATACGAAGAAGCCTTGAAGCTCAATCCGGCGTTGCGCGAGAACTACCTGAACATCACGGTATGCTACCGGATGATGAAGAACTTCACTGCTGCCCGCTCCACCGTTCTTCGCGCAGCGCAGAAGGAACGGGGATGGGGCCGGCCGTACATGGAGCTCGGCGAAGTCTACAAGGCGGCTGTTGAAGCCTGCATTAAGGACAAAAAGAACGGCGATTGGTCCAAACTGGACATCGATGACAAACTGGTCTACAGGCTTGCTCAGGACGCCTTCACGAAGGCACGGCAGGAGGAAGCATCGCTGGCCAGCGAAGCAAATCAGCGATACAACGAACTCTCGACACTTGTTCCGAGCAGAGAAGATCTTTTCTTCAACAAGGATCGCATCATCAACAACCGCATGAGAATCATGGGGTCGTGTTATTCCTGGATCGAAGAACAGGTGGCAGTTTCGCTTTGACATGATAGCGATTGGCAGCGACCACGCAGGATATCAGTACAAGGAGCAGATCAAGGATCTGCTGGACGGGCTGAAGATTCCGTTCAAGGATGTCGGTCCCAACAGCACTGAGTCCACGGACTATCCGGATTGGGCCCATAAGGTCGCCCAGTGCATTACCTCCGGGGAGTGCGACCGGGGGATTCTTGTGTGTGGCACGGGGATCGGGATGGCGATTGTTGCAAACAAGCACAAGGGTGTTCGGGCAGCCGCGTGCGAATCGGTGACCGCTGCACGTCTGGCCAGACAGCACAACGACGCAAACGTGCTGGCAATTGGCGGACGGATTGCAGGATGGGAAACAGTCATCGATATCGTCAAGACCTTTTTTTCGACATCCTTCGACGGCGGAAGGCACGAAAGACGGATTCAGAAGATTCATTCCTTGACAAATCTCTAACCGCCCCGCGTTCCTCCGTTCCGCTTATCCTCACTTCGATGAATCCATCATGAAGAACTCTCTTCGGCAGGCAGACCCTGTCCTCTTTGCAGCGATTGCAGGCGAAATCCACCGACAAAACTCCACACTTGAACTCATCGCGTCCGAAAACTTTGTCAGCCTTGCTGTGCTTGAAGCCCTGGGATCCGTTTTGACAAACAAATATGCCGAAGGATATCCCGGGCGGCGATACTATGGAGGATGCGAGTTTGTTGACGAGGCAGAAAATCTGGCGCGCGCGCGGGCGCAGCAGCTCTTTGGCGCGTCTTATGCCAATGTCCAGCCGCATTCGGGTTCGCAGGCAAACATGGCCGTCTATTTCTCATTTCTGAAACCGGGAGACAAGGTTCTTGGAATGGACCTTTCTCATGGAGGCCACCTGACACACGGGTCACCAGTGAACTTCTCGGGTCAATTGTATGCGTTCACATCTTACGGCGTTTCGCGCGAAAAGGGAATGATCGATTACAACCGCGTTGAAGAGATTGCCCGCAAAGAACGGCCCCGCATGATCACCGTCGGTGCGAGCGCTTACTCACGGAACATTGATTATAAAGCGTTTCGTCAAATCGCGGATACCGTAGGAGCATTCTTGTTCGCCGACATTGCACATCCGGCAGGATTGATCGCTGCCAAGCTCCTCAACGATCCCCTCCCCCACTGCCA
>JACQPU010000293.1 GCA_016207365.1 Ignavibacteriales bacterium
CAGCCTCCGGAGCTGTAGGTCGAGGGTTCGAATCCCCCCGGGCGTACATTACATAGTGAATAGTTATTGGTTATTGGGTATGAGGTGTGAGGGAATGTTTTCCTAACAACCATTAACCAATAACAAATAACCAATAATCCAACATCCCATGCTCAAACCCAAGAAAAAAATTAGCAAACGCGAAATCAAGGAAGACAGGCTAGTTACAACCTACTTTGAGGCGCAGTCCTGGTTTGAGGTGAACAGGAAACGCCTCGGGACCATTTTTACCGGCGTGCTCATTGCAGCGGTTGCGGTATGGTTCTATTATAATAACCTGTCAACTCAGAATCGTGCCGCAACAGCAGACTTGGGGAACATCCTGCGCTATTATGATCAGGCGCAATACGAGACGGCCATCAATGGATCTCCCCGCGAAAACCTGAGAGGGTTGAAGCAGATTGTCGATGAGTACGGAGGAACGTCCTCGGGAAAGCTCGCAGCCTTTTATCTGGGGAACAGCTACTTTGCCCTCAGGGAGTACGAAAAGGCCCTTGAATACTATAAAGAGGCGCGCGTGAGTGATCCGAGCATCATGGCTTCTGTGACAGCGGGGATTGCCGCGTGTCATGAGACCCAGGCGAATTATGTCGAGGCTGCGCGAACCTTTGAACGCGCGGCAAAAGACGATGAAATGAAACTTCATAGCGCCGAATATCTCTATCGGGCCGCCCAGAACTACATGATGGCGGGTGAGCCAAAGAAGGCTGAGGATATCCTAAAATCTCTCAAAGCAAACTACTCTCAGTCTCCCTATGCGCGTGAAGCAGACCGCCTGCTCGTCCGTGCATCCTCGTGAATATCTGAAGGGTCTGGTTCCCGGCGGACCGTCTCGCTCTTAGCGGGACGGAGTTCCATTCCGAATGTCCATTCTCCCCAACAAGAAGTACGCAAACAGGATACTGAAGATCGCATCTCCGGCGATTGCCGGAATGTCATCCCAGATGGTCGTGTCGATCGTCGATACAGCCATGGTGGGGCGTCTCCAGAATTCTGAAGTTGCCCTTGCAGCCATGGGTCTCGGGGTTCTGGCCACATGGACCTTGAGCAGTTTTTTCTCGAGCCTCGGCAATGGCACGCATATCGTCGTTGCCCGCCGATACGGACAGGGCAAGCTCAGCGAGGCGGGGATCGTTCTGAACAACTCCCTGCTGTTGAGCTTTCTCGTCGGATCACTGTTCGGAGTTCTCGGGTTTTCATATGCCTATGAGGCCATCGATTTCTTCTCCAGCGATTCGGCTGTTACGGTTCTGGCTGCAGACTACATCAAGTACCGGTCCTTTGGTCTCCCATTTTTCCTCCTTGCCGTCTCGTACCGCGGCTTTTTTTACGGGATCGGACATACAAACATGTTCATGTTCTCGGCGTTGATCACGTACGTCTTCAACATCGTTTTCAACTATTTACTGATTTTCGGAAATCTCGGTTTTCCGCAGATGGGAATCGCGGGTGCAGGACTTGCTGCTTCCATTGGGATGTTTGCCGGGTTCCTGTTTTTTGTTGCTGTAACTTTTTTCCCGGAATATCGAAGAAAGTATAGATACTATGACATTCTGGCGATAGGCCGGAAATACCTCGAACCAATCATCCGGATTTCGTTGCCGGTGTCGCTCCAGAATATCCTTATCCTTTTCGGATTCCTGGTCTTCGTTGCGATTACCGGCGTGATTGGAACACTCGAGCAGGCTTCAACGCAGGTGGTCATCACCTCGCTGTATTTGTCATTCATGCCGTGCTTTGGTTTTGGGATTGCGACACAGACACTTGTCGGGAATTCACTCGGGAACAACAATCCGAATGAGGCGTATCGCTACGGTGTTGAGACAGCAAAGCTCGGGACGATCTTCACCGTCGCCGTTGGCGCGCTCTTTGTCACGCTCCCGGAGCTTGTTCTTGCCGTCATTACAAACAACGACACGGTCATCAGCGTTGCGCGGCCACTCCTTCAGCTGGCGGGAATTGCACAGATTGCCTATGGGTCTGGGATCATCATCGCCAATGCGCTTCAGGCGGCCGGTGATATCCTCTATGTGATGTATCTTGAAATCGTCACACACTGGATCATCTTTCTCCCAGTCTCCTATATTCTCGGCGTGACCCTTGGTTTTGGAATCGTTGGGGCGTGGGTCGGGCTTCCGATTTACATTCTGTTCTACACTGCCCTCGCTTGGCGTAAGTTCCGGTCCGGTTCCTGGAAGACTATCACCGTATAACATGTCCCGACTTAAAAAAGCTGCCCTACTGATTGCCTCAGGAACCCTTCTGCTGCTCGTCTTCATGTACGATGTTGTTCGGCTGACAGTGGAGCTGGGAGACGGGGGAATAGCGCTCCTCCGCGAAGCAATGGTGGTTGCAGCAATGTTCTGCATCTACGCGTTCATGCGGGAACAGGCCCGGAAGGGGATCGGGGCGGCCATTAAGGAGATCGGGCGGCTTCTGATGTTCCTTGTCAGCAGTGTTTTGGTCGCGGCAATCGTCGGTGTTCTCCCGGGACTTGGATTCTCCGAAGGCACCGACCAGGCTCTTCCCCAGAATTCCGTCACGGCGTTTTTCTCCCTTGCGGTCAGCGTCGTCGTCGGTGTGGCATCCATCCTTTCTCTCCTGACCGTGAAAGAACTGGTCTATCATAAGCGAAAACGAGGAACGCGCCGAAACTTCCTCACGTATCTTGTTCTCCTTTTTGCCACCGCGGCGTTCAGCCTTCCTATGTTTGCCAACGATCTCGCGTTCCTTGGCACAACAAGTTTTGTCCTGGCGGTGATCATGATCGTGGTCAATGCGTTCCGTCAGAACTGGATCGTCTACCTCTCGCGGAGAGAGAAAATCTATTGCATCATTTACAGTGCTCTTCTCTTCGCAGCATTCCTGGCCCTCAGCTTGATCCTTTCCAACAGAACATTTCTCCAGAAGGCAATGCTGTTTTTCAGCGGTCCGATGGAACGATTTGTCCTGCTGAACAGCATGTACGGCGCGGTGTACTTCGGCATGTCTTTTATTACAACCCTCTTCCATTTACCCACCGCCGAGGCTTACGAGCGCAAACAATCGGAGCTCAGCTCTCTGCATAATCTGGGGAGGCTGGTTACGCAGGTTTTCGACTTCAAGGATCTTGTAAACACCGTTACGCACGTGACCCGCGAAGTAAGCGGGGCTCGGAGTGCATGGCTTGAACTGATACGGGACAGCCCCAAAGCGTCAGTTGTGGAGGTCGTCTCCGCGAACAACATCACCGCGGGCGAGATCGAGACCGTCATGTCGAATCCTGAGTATTCTCCGCGACAATTTGTCATTGAATCGAAGAGATCGTTGATGATCGATGAGGTTGGGGTGGATCGGAGGACGCGGCACCTGAAAGGGCTTGGCCTTCCTATTGCATCCCTTTTGAGCATTCCGCTGGTGTCGCACGGATCGCTTATCGGCGTCTTGCATGCGACAAAGGATATTGCTTACGGGTTCGACCAGGACGACAGCGATGTTCTCACAACATTGGCAGACCATGTAACGATCGCCATCGATAACGCGCGTCTCATTGAGCAATCGCTGGAGCGCGAAAGGCTCAAACAAGAGCTCATGGTGGCGCGCGATATGCAGAAGCGACTGTTACCCCAGCGTTTTCCCGAGAATCCGGCAATGGAAGTTGCAGCGCACTCGGAGCCGTCGCTTGAGGTAGGCGGGGATTACTTTGATTTTGTTCATCTGGACGAGAAGACCATAGGGATCGTGGTCGGTGATGTTTCCGGCAAGGGTGTCTCTGCCGCGTTCTATATGGCGGAGGTGAAAGGCATTTTTCAATCGTTAAGCAAGATGACGCGTTCGCCCCGGGAGCTTCTCATTTGGGCCAACCAGACGCTGCGGGAGAATCTGGAACGGAAAGCGTTTATCAGCGCCGTCTACGCCGTGTTCGAGCTTGCTACATCTCGTGTCGTGCTGGCGCGGGCGGGACACTGTCCTATGGTGCTGGTCTCCGACGGAATGAACCGCCTCATTCGTCCCAACGGCCTGGGCTTGGGTCTGACGGATGGTGAGCTCTTTGAGCGCTCGACCGAGGAAACCGTGCTGACGCTGAAGCGGGGAGACGTCTGTCTTTTGTACACGGATGGAATCACGGAGGCCCGGAATCCGGAGGGCGTAGAGTTCGGATATGACCGACTTGTTGATCTGGCTGTGAGAATCAAGGACCTGCCGGCAGTGGACATTCAGAATCGGATTTTATCTGAAATTGGCACATATTGTGGAAAGACGGGCCCGGGGGACGACCTCACCCTGGTCGTCGTCAAGTGGCACGGAACCAAGTCCGAAGGATAGCATGTCGCATCAAGGAGACCACCATGAGTGACTTCAAAGTGAATCACCGTGACGGAGAGGGATTCAGTGTGCTCGAGCTAAAGGGATATCTCGACGCCCACACAGCCCCCGATCTGGAAACGACGTTCCAGAAGCTCCTCACAGATAAGAAGTACAACATCATCGTGAACTGCAAGGACCTGACGTACATCAGCAGTGCAGGGCTAGGCGTGTTCATGGCGTACATTGAGGATGTACGGAAAAACAGAGGGGACATCAAGTTGACGAACATGTCCCCGAAGGTCTATAATGTGTTCGATCTCCTGGGTTTCCCTGTGCTTTATGAAATCTACAGAGACGAGCACGAGGCCGCGAACAAGTTCCGCCAGCAGTCGAAAAAAGGGTAATCGGGCGCGGACACCCATGGCCAAATCCATGACCAAAACAATTCCCAGCAAGACAGGCAAGCTTCTTGAGGTACGCGAGTTTGTGGCCTCCGAGGCCCGCGCCTTCGGTTTTTCGGACGAGGATATCTCCAAGATCGCCCTTGCCGTCGATGAAGCGTGTACAAACATCATTCGACACGCCTATCAGAATGATCCGAACCGCGCAATTTCCATTACGATCCAAAAAAAGAGAGACCGGTTCGAGGTGAGTATTGTGGATGACGGAAAGAAATTCGATCCCGCAGTGTTGAAACCTCTGAATCTGAAAGAACATCTGACCCAGTACCGGCGTGGAGGACTCGGTGTCTATCTCATGAAGACTCTCATGGACAAAGTTGAATACAATACGCTCGGCGACAAGAAGAACGAGGTCCGTCTGACGAAGTTCCTCCATCCGGTGCGCGCTCGGCAGTGAAGCGCCCAAGAGTCTCTCAAGGTGTATCCGTGGCGAAAGCCGCCCAATCCCTTCCTCCAAAGCTTTCTGAGGATTTACTCCCTCTTTTCGAGTTCAGCAATGTTGTCAACGCAGCGCACGACCTGAAATTCATTCTCGGAACTGTTTTGTTGACGGTCATGGGTAAGATGCTTGTTGCACGCGGCGCAGTACTTCTGAAACGCGAACGTGACACTTTTGAGGTTGTTGCGGCGCGCGGCCTTGGCAGTGGCATCGAAGGATCCTCCGTCACACTACAAACACTTCCAAAGATCATCCGTGATCCGGCAAAAGAGACAAAAGGCCGTTCCCGGAACAAGTGGTTCCTCAGCCATGACATCCGATTGCTCGTGCCGATTCTCTCCAACTCCAGTGTTGTGGGCTATCTGGCTCTCGGTGGCCGGGTAGGCAGGAAGCCGTTCTCTGCGCCTGACAGAAAACTCATCACTTCTCTTGTAAACTTGTCGGCTGCGGCGGTGGAAAAGGCAGTCATGGTCGAACGCCTGAAGGAAGCCCACCGCAGCCTCGACCGGAAACTGCAGGAGCTAAAGACGCTTTTCGAGTTAAGCAAAGAATTCAACCTCGTTCTGAACGCGGACAAAGTCATACGGCTCCTGACATTCTCACTGTTGGGCCAGATCGGCGTCAATCGCTATGCGGTATGCCTGGTGGACGGCGGGACCATAAAAATCGTGGCTTCCCGGCTGTCAGATGATCCAGCATTGCTAAGGGCTTTGCAGGACTTCTGTGACCTGAAGAATCCCATGCTCATTCGCGAGATTGACAAAAAGCTCGCCAGGAGCGCAGCTCCGCTGAAAGAAGCGGGTGTGCAGCTTATGATCCCGATGCATGTGCAAAACAGAACAAAAGGCGTCATCTTGCTCGGGGAGAAACTTGGGGGTTCTGAATACAGCAAAGAAGACCTTGAATTCCTGTATTCGCTTGCAAATCTCGCCATCATTTCAATCGAAAATGCGCGGCTGTTCCAGGAAACGCTGGAGAAACAGCGCCTTGAGGACGAGCTGAAAATTGCCCGGGAGATCCAACAGGGACTTTTGCCGCAAACACTGCCTGCTATTGGGGGCTATGATCTTGCGGCGGCAAACGTGTCCTCGAAACAAGTTGGCGGTGACTACTACGATGTCATTCGCAGGTCCGACACGGAATACGTCATTGCAATTGGCGATGTATCGGGGAAGGGCACGCCCGCAGCGCTCCTGATGGCAAGCATACAAGCAGCTTTAAGGGCTCTGGTTCCGCTCCTGCACGATTTGCCGGAGGCAACGGGCCGAATGAATGATCTCGCATGTGAGAATACGGGCGGCGACACGTTCATCACGTTTTTTTGGGGGATTATTGACACCGCGCGTCATCAGCTGAGATACGTCAACGCCGGTCACAATCCGCCGTTTCTCATCAGGAAGGATGGGTCGGTCATAAGACTGCAGAAAGGGGGACTGATCCTCGGCATGATGAAAACCAAAAGACCATATGAAGAAGGGGAAGTCGAATTGAAAGCAGGTGATCTCCTGTTTTTGTTCACCGACGGCGTTAGCGAAGCGATGAATGCGCGCGGCGAGGATTTTACGGAAGAACGTCTTGAATCGATTTTGAAATCTGTCGGCGGATCTCCGGCGCGTGAAATTCTTCAACACGTGCGCATGCACGTGCAGGAGTTTTCAAAAGGGACCCAGCAATCTGACGATATCACAATGCTCGTCGTGAACGTCGGTTGAATGAAGGCATGCGTGGACTGGCACAGTCGTTGTATTTCCCTCCCGTTTTCCGTACATTTTGTTTTACACCATGAAATACGAACCCTCCGAAATCGAACCAAAATGGCAGGCTTACTGGGACCAGAACGGGACGTTCGGGGCTCGTGAGGATCATCCGGGACCGAAAATCTACGTTCTCG
>JACQPU010000295.1 GCA_016207365.1 Ignavibacteriales bacterium
CAGCTGAAGGATCTCACCTTCTCAACCCTCTCCGAAGACCACCGCATTGAATCGCGTTCAAGTTGGAATAAGTGGGACGTTATAAACTCAACAATGGTGCTCGTTTTAATCCTGATCGCCTATCTGACGTTTACAGGATAGATACAATATCTTGGACTCGTGATATTGTCCCGCCTCCCAGGATTCCGCTCTAAGGCGGGATTCAGAAGGCGGAATTTCGAACTTCGATATTCGAATTTCGAATTTCGAATTTCTTACGGACCTTCCATGAAGCCTTCCTATTCTCTCGGTCTTGATTTCGGTACAAACTCCGTCCGTGCCCTTGTCGTCGATGTCTCTAACGGCAAAGAAATCGCCACCGCCGTCCATAACTACACAATGGGAAAAAAGGGAATCATTCTTTCCCGAAATCCCAATCTTGCCCGCCAGCATCCGGCAGAGTACGTCAAGGGCGCGGAGATGAGCATCCGAAAGGCTCTGGCACAGGCGAAGAAGCGCGTGCGCGGATTCCAACCGGAGCAGATTATCGGGATTGGCGTTGATGCTACGGCAAGCACGCCTCTTCCTGTTGATGAATACGGAAAGCCACTGGCATTTCAGAAACAGTTCGTGAAGAATCCCGACGCGATGGCATGGCTTTGGAAGGACCATACGGCAGTCAACGAGGCGGCCGAAATCACCGACCTCGCCCGCTCTGTTCGTCCGCAGTATCTCGCCAAATGCGGAGGCGTTTATTCGAGCGAATGGTTCTTCAGCAAGATCCTCCATTGCATCCGCACGAATCCCGAGATCGCGGAAAAGGCATACATGTGGGTCGAGTCGGTCGACTGGATTCCGGCAATGCTCACGGGCATGGAATCGCCGGAGAATCTCACTGTCGGTGTCTGCTCTGCGGGACATAAGGCAATGTACAACGAACAGTGGGGCGGATATCCTGATCATGAATTTCTGGAACAGCTTCATCCGCGCCTGGCCGAGTTTGGGTCACGGATGCCATCGCGGGTGTTGACGGCAAACAGAACGGTGGGTGGATTGACAAAAGCGTGGGCGAAAAAGACGGGATTGCGCGAGGGAACTCCCGTGGCTGTGGGCGTCATCGACGCACATATGGGTGCGGTTGGTGCAGGTGTTGCAACAGGTACGCTTGTAAAGATCATCGGTACAAGCACGTGCGACATTGCCGTTTCGCCGTCGGATTACCCGCTGGAGGATATTCCGGGCATGTGCGGAATTGTTGACGGAAGTGTCCTGCCGGGTCATTTCGGACTCGAAGCCGGACAATCGGCTGTGGGCGACATCTTCAACTGGTTTGTCGAATATATCAGACCCGATGGAAAGAAAGGAACGCATGAGGCCCTCGCAAAGCAGGCAGCTGTATTGAAACCCGGTGAGTCGGGACTGCTGGCGCTCGATTGGAACAACGGGAACAGGACCGTGCTTGTGGATCAGAAACTGACGGGTTTGCTTGTGGGTCAAACGCTTTACACCGCCCCGGCAGAGATCTACCGCGCGTTGGTGGAAGCGACAGCATTTGGGGCGCTGACAATTATTAAGCGTATCGAGAATTACGGCGTTCCCGTGGAGCACGTGGTCAATTGCGGAGGGATTGCCGAGAAAAACGCATTCGTCATGCAGACCTACGCAGATGTGCTCGGGCGACCCATGAAACTCAGCCGGTCGTCTCAGACTTGCGCCTTAGGCGCTGCAATAGCAGGAGCCGTGGTCGCGGGAAGCAAGAACGGCGGCTACGACAGTTTCACCGACGCCCAAGCGGCCATGACGGGATTGAAGGACAAGGTGTACGAGCCGAATCAGGAAGCGCATGCAGTGTATCAACAGCTCTACGAGTTGTATCGTACCCTTCACGACGCTTTTGGAACAGAGGAATGGCAGGGAAACCCGAGCAAGGTCATGAAGGAATTGATCCGTCTTAGGGACCAAACACGTGGGCAGGGATAGAGTGTTCAAGGTTCAACGTTCAAGGTCAGGTCATGGAATCAATTCGTTGAACATTGACCTTTGAACCTTGAACTCCTCGATTGTCATAAGCAAGAATTCCCCCGGTGCCTCTGACGCCTTTTCCACATTAGGCAGTGTCCGGGAGCTTGATTCATCAGAGATTACCGCAGAGACTGTCCGTGATGCCGACACTCTTATCGTCCGCTCGGAAACACGTGTGGATCGCCCTTTGCTCGAGAACAGCGCTGTCCGCTTCGTCGGCACGTTGACCATCGGCACCGATCATGTTGACCTCAAGTATTTGAAATCCCGCAACATCGGTTTTGCTTCTGCCCCTGGAAGTAACGCAAACTCGGTGGCAGAGTACGTGGTTGCAGCATTACTCACATGGGCCGACAAAGACGGGATTCAGCTCAGAGAGAAGTCCATCGGAATTGTCGGAGTGGGCAACGTGGGACGGATTGTTGCGAAGTATGCGGCAGTGCTTGGGATGCGCGTGATTCTGAATGACCCTCCGCTTGCACGAGTAACGGGTGATCCCCGGTACAGGCCACTCGACGAACTCATGGAGGCGGATATTGTTACGGTCCACGTTCCTCTGACGCGCTCAGGCCAGGATGCAACGGTGCATTTATTCGGTACAGATCGAATTCGGGCAATGAAACGGGGATCAGTCTTGATCAATACGTCGCGCGGAGCTGTTGTCGATTCGAATGCTC
>JACQPU010000299.1 GCA_016207365.1 Ignavibacteriales bacterium
TATCCGGTGGGAGTTGCCCTTTCGAAGCAGGGGGATCTCTTCATCCTTGACGGGGAAAACGTTCGCGTGCTCAAGTTCGACCGCCGATCGTCCTTTGAGAGGACCTTCGGGGGGCGGGAAGCGGGACCGGGCAGACTCACATCGCCTGTTGAGATTCTCGTGACCATGCAGGACCAGGTGTTGGTTCTGGAGGATGACAGGATTATCGAGTTTGACTTTGCCGGGAATTTCGTCCGTACCATTGGCGGAGGAATGATTTCCGCCGCCCGGGGTTTTGGTGAAACGGCTGACGGGGTAGCGGTTGTTACAGCAGACGTCCTGTGGTTTTTCGACCGGAATGGTTCTCCTCTTACACGCATTGAAATCCCGATGATCGTGGCAAGCGTTTCGCTCGATCCTGCCGATGTCGCGGTGTTGCATGATCGGGTGTACTTGCTTACGAGGGAGTCCGTCGTTGCCTTTTCGGTACGGCGCGGGGGACGCTAACGCTTGACATTCAGGAGCTTTTTCCTGTAATTTGAGGACAGCCCCCGATTTGGTATTCTCGTTTATTGTTTGGAGGCACGTATGGCTCGCAGCGTGAATAAGGTGATTCTCGTGGGGAATCTCGGAAAAGATCCCGAATTGCGGTACACGAACAGCGGTGTAGCGGTGGCAACCTTCAGCATCGCCACAAACGAGGCTTGGAAGGATCCTGAAGGCAATCTTCAGGAGCGAACCCAGTGGCATAATATTGTTGCGTGGAGGAAGCTGGCCGAGATCTGCGGAGAGTACCTGAAGAAGGGAGCAAAGGTTTACGCTGAGGGCCGACTTCAGCACCGAAATTATGATGACAAAAACGGCGTCAAGCGGTATGTGACGGAAGTTGTTCTCGACGAAATGGTCATGCTTGATTCACGTGGCGCAGGAGGCTCGCAGCCGGAGTATCACAGTCAGGCCGCGCCGAGCGGACAGGACCAGTCAGCAGAAAAATCCGACGATTTGCCGTTTTGAAGAGTTTGGAATTTTCGATTTGCGATTTTCGAGTGCCGACGGTGAAAGAAACCTATCGGAAATTGACGATCGACAATTGTCCCGATGGCCTGCCCGCCTCAGGCAATTCAATGAGGCAGGCGGGGACCCCCTTGGGGAAAATGCACCTTGTTCTTTTCCATCCAACTCTGGTGTCCTCCGGCGGTCATCACTGATCCGGAGGATGAAAAGGGAATTCCGTGCCTGCACGCCTGCCTGCCTCACCGATGTGAGTTCGGCAGGCAGGCCGAAGTGAATTTAGAATCGTCAAGATTTTAGATTCGTTTCGGCACGCAGGCGTGATCCGTAATGCCGCACAAACGCCGGCATTTTGGAAAGTCGGAAGCTGCCCCGCAACTGTAGTCCCCGATTCCATTCGTGGAATCAGATTCCTGACAGAAATGATCACTGTCCCACCAAAAGTGGGACGGGAAGATCGTCGGGAATGGGGAGAGCCAGGAGACCTGCCAGAAGATAGGCGTTTTCATAAGCCTTCGCGGGAAGGTGCGGATCGAGTTGAATTGGTCCATCACGAGGAGAGTCTCAAGCCCTCATCTTCATCCGAAGGTGAGGGCTTTTTTTATTCCATCAATATACCGGATCTCCCATGCTACAGAGAATATCAACAGTTGTCTTTCTGCTTGCCACGGCTGCGGCCTATGCGCAGGATACGACCACCGTTTATCGGTTGCCTGAGGTTGTCGTAAGTGCAACGCGGTCGGTCATTGACGTCCTTGATTCACCATCGCCCGTCGACATTCTCGATGCGAACCGTGGTTCGGTTCTGAGCGCCACTGTGGCAGATCTTGTGAACCGGTCCAATTCCGTTTTCCTGCGCGACCTGGGGGGGACGGGTGCGTTAAAAACGGTGTTCCTCAGAGGTACCGCCCCGCAGCATTTGCTGGTTCTTGTCAACGGTGTGCGGCAGAACAGCTTTCAGAACGGCCTCGTGGATTTCAGCCTCTTGCCCCTGAACGATGTTCAACGCGTTGAAATTGTGCGAGGCGGAAGCTCGGCCCTCTACGGCGCCGATGCGCTAGGCGGTGTTGTGAATATCCTTACACGGACGGCTCGTGCAAACTTCCGGATGCGTGCCGATGGCGAAGTGGGTTCCTACGGCTACGGAAAATGGAAGCTTGAGGGAGAGGGCAGGCCCGGCGGAATCGGCGTTCTGGCCGGCATTGCCTACGAACAGGGCCGTGATGAATTCCCGTTCCGCTTTCCCGATGGTTCCTCCGGCGTCAGGAGCAATTCGGATTTCCGAAAGCGACATGTCTATGCGCACAGCGATGCGCTGCTTGGCGTGGACACGGGGATGCGTTTAACAACTCAGGCTGTGCGCTCGGATCGAGGGGTACCGGGTTCTCTCAGCTATCCCTCACCCGGAGCGCGCCAAACGGATGACGATGCGAACGTTGGTCTGGAATTCCGCAACACATCCCTCGCCGGCGTCCAAACGGCTCTGAAAACGTCGTATCACTACGGCTTCCAAAGGTACAAGGATCCTCATCCAATGTTCCCAACCGATGCGGCGTACCGCAACGGGTTTGTTTTTCTGAATCCGGAAATAAGCACAGTCATCGGGGAACAGACAAGGATTCTCGCGGGCGTAGAGTGGAGTGAAGGGGCATTGACGGGGAGCAATTTCAATGGCGCTATCCGAAGAGTCCAGAAAGCGATCTACGTCTCCGGTGAGGCGCGCTTTGAATCTGACCGGCAGTTTGCAGATTTAATAACCATGTACGGCATGGTTCGCTATGATGACATTTCCGATGTGGAAGACGCGTTGATGCCCAAGGTGGGTTTCAACCTGAGGCTTCTTCGGCGCGGCGAGGTTCGTCTTAGATCCAGCTATGGTGCAAGCTTCCGCTCGCCCTCGTTCAATGATCTGTATTATGTTGGGGTGAATAATCCCGACCTGAAACCCGAGCATTCGACGAGTTTTGATGCGGGGATTGTGTCGGAGGTGGGATCCGACGGCATGGTGCATCACGTAAGCCTTACGTACTTCGACATTCGGACCAGCGATCGCATCCTCTTTGACCTGACAACCTTTCGGCCCGTCAACATCGGGCGCACCGTCTCGTCCGGGCTCGAGGCAAAGTACGTCGGTTCGTACTGGGACAGGGCTTTTGAGGTTGAAGTAAATTACGGGATCACAAATGCCGAGAAACGCAATGAAAGCTTCCCGGGCGATCCGGCATACAACAAACAACTTCTGTTCATCCCGCGGCACTCCGCAAATATTGCTCTCAGAATGCGATGGAGTTCCGCAGAGGCTCGTCTGTCTCACGGAATCGTTGGAAAAAGGTTCACCAGTGATGACCATACGAGGATCTTGCCTGAACATCATGTGACGGATGTGTCGGTGTCAACGCGCGTAGTCACAAGGGCGGGAATCGTGGGAATCGGAGGCGAGGTTCGCAACGTTTTCAACCGATCGTATGAGGTGTTTCCAGACTATCCTATGCCAGGTCGAACAGTTCGGTTGGGGATAGGGTTGGATATTTGAAGTTAGTTTCATAGTTCAATGGTTGAATAGTTGAATGATTAAGATGTCAAATGGTCAAATGATTTATTGTATCATACTGGCGGAGTATTTATGAAAACAATTATTACGTTTGTTCTGCTAACGCTTGCTGCTGTCGCATCGAGGCTTGTTCCGCATCCACCAAACGTGACGGCTGTGGCCGCGTTGGCGCTCGTGGGCGGCATGTATCTTGACCGACGTGTGGCGCTTTTTCTGCCGCTGGGAGCCATGATCCTGAGTGACGCAATAATAGGATTCCATGGCCTGATGCTTTACGTTTACCCGGCGTTTCTCCTCACCGCGGGATTGGGGATGCTTCTGAAATCATCACCGAGGCTTCCCGCACTCGTTGGGGGATCGATCGCTGGATCGGTCCTCTTCTTCGTTTTGACAAATGGCGGTGTGTGGATTTCCGGCGACGGCACAGTGTATCCAAAAACGGTCGAGGGATTTGTGGCCTGTTATGTCGCAGGGATTCCGTTTTTCAGGAATTCCCTTCTTGGGGACCTTTTTTACGCCGGCCTTTTCGCGGGTCTCTTCGAAGCCGCAAGACGAGTTTTTCGAGTTTCATGGCGGGGAAAACCTAATCCCTCCTAAGCACTGCTTCGCTTTTCCGCCGGAGCCACGGACCCTTCAGTTGCCTAGA
>JACQPU010000316.1 GCA_016207365.1 Ignavibacteriales bacterium
AGTCAGAGGTCAGAAGTCAGAGGTCAGAAATCAGTTCACCCGCCGAAGTCCGCCTCTGGCGGACGTAAGCGGGAGGTCAGAAGTCAGAGGTCAGAATTCTGATTCGGAAACAACACTGCTACTGGCCCGTTAATACCCGCCACAGGAATCTCGGATTTCCGAGCAGGTACCTCCGCCACAAGCGCCGGGGTTCCTGGGCAAGCCTGTAGAGCCATTCGAAACCCAGCACGCCCATCCAGGCGGGACAGCGCTTTTTGACGCCGGCGACGTAATCGAAACACGAACCAGCGGGCAGAATAATTCGAGCGTTTAAACGGTCATAATGCCGGAGTATCCACTGCTCTTGCCGCGGCATGCCCATTCCGACAATCAGCAAATCAACATTGAGCTTTCCGATAGCTTGCGCCACCGACTCACTGTCGAGATCGAACAAATGGCCATGATGCGTGCCGGCAATCTGAAGATCGGGATACCATTCCTTGAGATTAGCCGCCGCTTTGTTGATCACGAATTCGGATGAACCCAGCAGGTACACGTGCAGGCCGCGCAAAACGGCAAGCTCACAAACGTCGTACACCCAGTCGCTCATGACAATGCGCTCCGGCAGGTGTTTCCCACCCATCGCCGCGCCCATCCGCACCCCCTGCCCGTCGCAATAGGCGAAGAGCGAGTTGTTCAGAAAAAGCTGAAACCAGGGATTCTCAAAAGCAAGATTCAGCGCATGGATGTTCACATAGGTGATCCATCCCCGTACGCCACGGTCAACACACTCGCGCAAAAGCGCGGTTGCCCTGTGACGCGTGAGCACACCGACTGAAACGCCGAGGACGCTTACAGTCTCAATTGCTGGAATGCCGGAACGCGCTGAATGAGGAATGAGGGCAAGATTCGACACGCAATCACCTCACGAGTGAGCAAAGTGAAAAATACTAAATGCGAATTTCGAAATACGAAACAAATTAGAAATACTAAGCTCTAAACAAGGGCCAGAGGACGATCAATAGTGCCCAGAGGCATGGAATAAATTCCATGCCTACAAAGGCAGGAAACCCGAAGGGTTCTTGTTTCTTACACTCCCAACTCTTTCCTGAAATACTCCATTGTCTTCATCAACCCTTCCTTCCGAGGCACTTGGGCAGTCCATCCCAATATTTTCTTCGCCAGCGAAATATCCGGTTGTCGCACTTTCGGATCGTCCTGAGGAAGATCCTTGAATACGATCTTGCTCTTGCTCTTTGTCAACTCCACAATTTCCTTCGCCAGCTGGAGCATCGTGATTTCATCGGGATTGCCGATATTCACCGGATCGGAGTAGTCGGACATCATGAGCTTATGAATTCCGTCGATCAAATCTAAGACATAGCAAACGCTCCGGGTTTGACTGCCGTCACCAAACACGGTTACGGGCTCGCCGTTTAGGGCCTGGGACATAAACGCCGGAATGGCACGGCCGTCCTCGATGCGCATGCGCTCCCCGTACGTATTGAATATTCTGACGATACGGGTATCCACTTTATGGTACCGGTGATACGCCATTGTCATGGCCTCGGCAAAGCGCTTGGCTTCGTCGTACACGCCGCGGGGACCAACGGGGTTGACGTTGCCCCAGTACGATTCGGGTTGCGGATGAACCAATGGGTCGCCGTAGACTTCGGATGTAGATGCAAGAAGGAACCGCGCACCTTTGGCTTTTGCCAGACCGAGAGCCTTGTGCGTGCCGAGAGATCCTACTTTGAGCGTCTGAATCGGAAGCTTGAGGTAATCAATAGGACTTGCAGGCGAAGCGAAGTGCCAGACGTAGTCAACAGAGCCCTCGACGAAGAGATAATTCGTGACGTCGTGCTGGATGAAGGTGAAGTTGGAGTCGCCGGCGTGGTGGGAAATGTTGGCGGTCTTACCGGTGATGAGGTTATCGATGCAGAGAACGCGATGCCCCTCAGCGAGGAGTCGATCACATAAATGGGATCCGAGAAATCCGGCTCCACCCGTTACGATGCTTGTTTTAGCCATACTCCCTACTCCATACTCCCTACTCTGCGTTATTCACCGTTCTCCTCTTGCCACACTCAGCAAATACCTGCCATATTCATTGTTCTTCATCGTTGCCCCCAGTTGTTCCAGTTGGCTGCGCGTGATCCAGGCTTCCCTGAACGCAATTTCCTCCGGGCATGCGATCTTCAGGCCCTGACGTTCCTCGATAACCTGGACGAAGTTCGCGGCCTTCAGCATGGATTCATGCGTGCCGGTGTCGAGCCACGCGGTACCACGGCCCAGAAGTTCGACACGCAAACTTTCCTCCTTCAGATACATGACATTCAGATCCGTAATTTCGAGCTCCCCGCGTTTCGAAGGCTTCAGTCGCGCGGCCTTTTCAGATACGCTGCTATCGTAAAAATAGAGACCCGTGACGGCATAGTGGGACTTGGGCTTCGCTGGCTTTTCCTCGATACTCAGTACCTTTCCTTTCTTGTCGAACTCCACGACCCCGTAGCGCTCAGGATCGTTCACGTAGTACCCAAAGACCGTTGCCCCTTTTGATTCCGATGCTATCGTTTTAAGAAATGCGCCCATACCCTGGCCGTAGAAGATGTTATCCCCGAGCACGAGAGCGGCAGATTGGCCGGCGAGGAACTCCCTGGCGATAAGAAAAGCCTGAGCGATGCCCTCGGGCCTGGCCTGCTCAGCGTAGCTGAAATCTATTCCCCACTGTTTCCCGTCGCCCAGCAGAGTGCGAAATCTTGGCGTGTCCTGCGGTGTGGAGATGATGAGGATATCCCGTATCCCCGCCAGCATGAGCGTGGAGAGCGGATAGTAGACCATCGGCTTGTCGTATATCGGCAATAGCTGTTTGCTGATAGCCACGGTAGCCGGATAGAGCCTCGTGCCTGAACCACCTGCTAGGATAATGCCTTTCATTGGCTGATTGGGCGTGGTGAATGGTGAATGG
>JACQPU010000301.1 GCA_016207365.1 Ignavibacteriales bacterium
CGGGTGTACTCATCGGTCGCGGCAACCATGACCTTCCGGTACTTTTCGATTTCATCGTGAACGATATACTCTGCATTCTTCTGCTCGGCCAGGATACGCTTGGTGATCGCATCGAACAGCACCAGATCCTCGAGAATCATCAACTGGGCTTCGAAAATCTTCGCTTGGTGGTCTCCCAGTTTCTGCTTGGCAAACTCATAGATTTTCGCGAGCTCCTTGCGGGATCGTTCGACGGCAGATCGCAAGCGTTGAATTTCGGGATCAAGCGCGTCCGCTTCAAGCGACTTTTCCTTGATCACCGGCGTGTGCTTCTCAAAAATGTGCACAGGCCCTGAGACAATGCCTGGAGAAGCGGCAATCCCGCGAAAGACGATCTCTTTTTTTCCTTGATCGGTCGGGCTCATGTCGGTTCGTCGAATGCCCTGTCGAACAACTCCAGAATGGCCGCTGCGGCTTCCTCCTCGTCCGGTCCGCTGAAACGCAAGAGGAGCCTCGCCCCCTGTTCGGCCGCCAGCGTCATGACGCCAATAATGCTCTTTCCGTTGATTTCAAAGCTGTCTTTGGCAATCATGAAGTCCGATTTGAATTTCGCCGCCAGTTTTACAAGGGTGGCTGCAGGTCTCGTATGCAGCCCCGCGCGGTTCCTGATGAGTACTTCACGTTCGATCATGGCAATGGGGAAGCAAAGAGGGTTATTGGTTATTTGATATTGGTTATTGGGGGTTGACCAGTAAGGCGTGTACGCATGGCCCTCTTCCAAGAACCAATAACTTCACTTGCTTCCTTGTTTCGTCCCGGAAATCGTTGGTAATAACCAATACCTAATACTGCCTATTCAACAACATATCCGTAAACCAAAGCAGCATCTCTCGTGCTTCGGATGGCTTGAGGCGCTTGACATGGCGCTTCGCTTCCGCAATGTCGGCCTGGATTCTTTGGCCGGCAGCATCGATGGCACCGGTGGTCTGGAAAATACGCCGGCATTCCCGGACCATCGCCTTTGTCGCGCGACCGTTGGCCATGATTTTTCTCAGTGTCTGGCGATCCTTGCCCCGGGCTGTGCGAATCGCTTCAAGGAGGAGAAAGGTTTTCTTCCCCTCGCGCAGATCACTCCCGATGGATTTACCGAACTTCTTTTCATCGCCGACGACGTCCAGAAGGTCGTCTTGAATCTGAAATGCCCGGCCCACGAGCTCGCCGAACGTTTTGAGAGCCTGAACCGCCGCCTCTGTTCCACCTCCGATCATTGCACCGATCTCCGTCGCCGCCGAGACCATCATTCCGGTCTTTTTTCTGATCATCAGCAGATAGTCGTCCACCGACACAGACGCTCGCTTCTCAAACTCCTTGTCGTATGCCTGCCCCTCGCACACTTCCACCACACCTTCCGTAAAGACCGCCGCGATGTCCCGTATTCTCGGCGATTCGGTTCTTAAGAGGATGCGATAGGCAAGTGCCAGGAGTTCATCACCGACCAGAATCGCCGTGTGCTCATCCCATCTGGTGTGTACCGTCGGGCGACCGCGCCGCGAGGGCGCATTGTCCATGATGTCATCGTGTACAAGCGTGAAGTTATGGAGAATTTCGATGCCCGCTCCCGCGTGGATGGCTTTCTCAGCTTTTCCGCCGACAGCCTCGCAGGCAAGGAGGACAAGGATCGGACGGATGCGCTTCCCTCCGCCGGCAAGAACGTAGGTGAGCGGTTTGTAGAGCGAACGCGGATGCGTTTGCTGAACCGCATCGACAAGGTATCCGTCGACGCGAGCCTTGTAGTCATAGTACCGTTGTTCAAAGTCCATTCGGAGCGCCCCCAAGAGAGGTTGACTGATGGTGATTTGTCAGCTTCTGAGTACCAACTGTTTCGTTTGAAGATCCTGCAAGGTCCTGGAGCCGGTCAGAAACATTGCCCCGCGCAGTTCCTTGGCCCAGGCATCGACCTCAGCCAGCATTCCCTTCATTCCGCCTTTTTCAAGTGCTTTCAGCATGGGTCGCGCCGCCGCTGCCAGATCAGCCCCGAAAGCAATCGCCTTCGCCACGTCCAGACCCGTCGCAATGCCGCCGGAGGCAATGACCGTTAAATCCGCTTGCTGTGTCTTGAGGGCTCCCACCTGGCGGAGCGCGTCAATGGTCGAGATTCCCCAATCCCAAAAAGACGCGGCAAAATCACGGTGAGCTCCCTTCCGACGGATGCCGTTGCGGCGCAGGATCTCCACGCCCGCCCAGCTCGTCCCTCCCGCTCCGGCCACGTCGATGATTCGAACGCCGACCGCAAGGAGCCGCCGTGCCACCTCGGCTGAAATTCCTGCCCCAATTTCCTTGACCAGAACGGGGATGCCAAGGTTCTTCACCAGCATCTCGATCCCTCGAAGCACGCCCCTGAATGCAGGACTTCCTTCGGGTTGCAGAAGTTCCTGCAGGGGATTCAGATGAACGGCGAATCCGTCCGCCCGAATGAGATCTGCAAGCCGCCTGACAGGATCTGCCGTGCGGAGCTTTGCTACTTCCGCAGCGCCAATATTTCCGAAGACCGGGATATCCCGCGCCACCTCGCGCACAACGCTGTAGGACCGGTGATGGGTTTTATCCTCGATCGCTTGTCGTTGGCTGCCTACGCCCATGGCAAGGCGTCGCTCAGCGCACACCTCGGCCAATCCGCGATTGATCCGAACCGCGTCTTTATAACCGCCGGTCATGCTGGAGACAATCAGGGGGAGTCCAACCGGCTTGCCAAGGAATGTGGCGGACGTGTCAACTTCGTCCAGGTCAAGCTCAGGAAGCGCATTATGGACAAAGTCGAACCGCTCGAATCCTGCCGATTTTCCTTTGAAGGAAACGTCGTTGGAAAGAGTGATGCGGACGTGCTGCTCTTTGCGGGATGATGTGGGGGATTTCATAGAACACCCTGAGGCATAATAGCGAATTGGGCGCCGAGAATCAAGGTGAGTGAGGACCTTGAGTTCGCGGAGAAATCTGTTTGGATGAGTGAAAAATGTTCCGTACTTTTGTGGTTGCCTTTGTTTTGCCATCCGAATTCCACAACAGAAGCACATCACTGCCATGATTGCCAAATGAGAGCCATTGTTCCGGTTGCAGGCGTGGGGAGCCGTCTCCGACCCCACACGTACACGGTACCCAAGGTGCTGATCAACGTTGCCGGAAAGCCCATCATCGGCCACATCATGGACCGGCTGATCGATCATGGGATCGACGAAGCCACAATTGTGATCGGCTACCTGGGGGAGAAAATCAGGGAGTACATCCTCAAGCATTACACCATCAAGGTTGACTTCATCGAACAGGAAGAGCGGCTGGGTCTGGGGCACGCCATCTTTCTCTCCCGGCATACAATTTCTCGGGATCCGATTCTGATCATTCTCGGCGATACGATCTTCGATGCGGATTTAAAAACAATGATGGCGAGCAACCACTCGGTGTTGGGAGTACGGAAGGTGGACGATCCGCGGCGGTTCGGCGTGGCCGAAACCACCAACGGCTTCATTGCAAAGCTCGTGGAAAAGCCTGAAAACCCGAAAACCAATCTTGCCGTTGTCGGTCTCTATTATATCAAGCAGCCACAGCTTCTGATCGAATGTCTGAAGGAATTGATCAAAACGAACGTACGAACAAAGGGTGAATATCAGTTAACGGACGCCCTACAAATGATGATCGACCGGGGCGAAAAGATGAAAACATTCGATATTCAGGGATGGTACGACTGTGGAAAGCCCGAGACTTTGCTGGCCACCAACAGAATCCTCCTTGATGGCGCTCCGGTTCCCCACGCCCCGAAGGGCGTCGTTCTCCAGCCTCCGGTATTCATTTCCCCCGAAGCGAAAGTCGTCAACGCCGTCATAGGCCCCAACACGACGATCGCCGCCGGCGCACAGGTGGAAAATTCGATCATCAGAAATTCGATTGTCAGCGAAGGATCACAGGTTTCCGACGCCCTCCTCGAGGACTCAATCGTCGGCAGTAACGCGGTCGTCAGGGGAAGTTACAAACGTATCAACATTGGCGATTCGTCAGAGTTGGAGTTTTATTAGGTTATTGGTTATTGGGTGGGTGGAATTTAGATTTACGATTTACGATTTACGATTAGAGAGTTCAATAATGAAGTGCAACACCTGAGGAAAGAATTGATGAAAAGCGGTATCCTCGGTGCATGGCACACAC
>JACQPU010000300.1 GCA_016207365.1 Ignavibacteriales bacterium
GAAGGGTGCGAGAGTGGTTTGAGCCATCAGGTTTTAAACTGGAGGCTCATCCGCCTTCCCAGCTATGGTTTATCAGAGTTTCATGTGAGGCGGAGAATCGGCCGGTCAATGAATCGGGGGGAACTGAGATGCCTTTTGTATATGTTCTCTGGAGCCACAAACTCCGAAAACGCTACATAGGCAGCACAAGGGATCTTGCAGGAAGGCTGTCTGAGCACAACAGCGGGCAATCGCATTTTACGCGTGGTGGAAGACCATGGATCCTCATCCACTCCGAGTCATGTGGCTCAGTTGCAGAGGCTCGTAAGAGAGAGCATTTCCTCAAGAGTGGATTGGGTCGTCAATGGCTTGACCAGCAGTATCCACAGCTTCGTAACATGAACTCGGAAGGGTGCGAGAGTGGTTGAATCGGCCGGTCTCGAAAACCGGTGTGGCCTCCGGGCTACCGTGGGTTCGAATCCCACCCCTTCCGCGAAATTGCGACAATCAAAGCGGACAAGTCCGCCTGGAGACATTTTCAGCGATTCCCGCTCTCATACAGGCGTGTTCGAATCGGGTGGATTGACGGCGCCCGAAAGCGACCCGACGTGTTCCGTCAACGGCTACGGTATTTCCTAAGGATGACGCGAAAAGGCAGGCAGTACGGCCTCGTTCGGTAGCTACGATGCCGCGGCTTCGGCGAAGCCTTTGCGCTGCATGGCCCCCCAGCTTCGCACTCCACGAACAAAATAATCCCAGAACGCCTTGACCCTCCAAAGAATCGTCAACTGACGGTACCCGAAATTCTCAATCACGCCGAACGCAAGCAACAGGGCGAGATCTCTCGGACGCGGATACCGTTGGAACGACAACTCTTCCAGCAGTACAGCCCCGACGGAGAACATGATTCCGTAGAATAAGGCCACGACAAAGAACAGCACAGCCATTCTCACATCCAGAATGCCCGCCACGAACATCCCCCCCACGGCGAGATACCCCGCGAATTCTATCAGCGGTCCAAGCAATTCAACAAATAAGAAATACGGCATGGCCGCAGAGCCGATCACTCCGTACCTCCGGTTGAACAGCATCGTGCCATGGAGGAGAATTGTTTCGAGGAGTCCGCGATGCCAACGGTTTCTCTGGCGTGCAAGAACGCGTGCCGATTCAGGCGCTTCGGTCCAGCACACTGGATCGGGAACAAAAACAATCCGGTACGGCTCCTTCCTATCCCGCTTGATTTTATGCAGCCGCGTGACAAGTTCCATATCCTCACCGACCGTGTGACGGTTGTAGCCTTTCGCCTCGAGGAGCGCTGATTTTTTGAACATCCCGAAAGCACCGGAGATAATCATCAGGCCGTTCATGCCGTGCCACGCCATGCGTCCCGAAAGAAAAGCGCGAAAATATTCGACAACCTGAAAAATCGGCAGCAATTTTGTGGAGAGCGCAACATCAATCACACGTCCGTTCACGACCCTGCATCCATTGGCGATGCGCACAATCCCCCCTGCGGCAATGACGGTTTCATCCTCCAGGAACGGTTTCATCACACGCAACAACGCCTCTTCCTCGAGGAGAGAGTCTGCGTCAATACAACAAACGTACTCGTACCGCGCCGCATTAATGCCGGCATTCAGTGCATCCGCTTTTCCACCGTTCTCCTTATCGACGACCATGAGATTCCGGTATTCAGGCTTCTCCGACTTGTAAATCCCCCTTACGCGTTCCGTTTCAAGCGTCGGAATATACAATTGATTGGAGGGGAAGAGACTGAATTCGCGTCTAAGAACATTCAGCGTTTCATCTTTGGACCCATCGTTGACGACGATAACGTCATAATTGCCATAATTCAGCTTCAGCAGACTCCGTGTGCTTTCGACGACTGTGGCCTCTTCATTATACGCAGGTGCAATGATGGTCACCGGCGGCGTGAGCTCCGATTGCACCATCACCCGATAGTTGCTGAATGTATTGTGTCGCATATAGGCGAGGATTTCTCGGTAGGAGCGAATCAGCAGAATGGTGTAGGTAGCGTTTACCCCAATGAAAAAGGCTGTAACGAAATAAATGTAGGAACCAAACATGAATTCCAGAACTTCAGTCATGCCCCGACTCCCTCAATTTCCTCAAGCACATGCAGCGCGATGGCTCTCATGGTTTGGTCAGTCTCCTCCCCCGCAACCCGCAGGCGCACCATTCCCCGCTCTCCTGAGCGCGCGAGCGCCCGGGCCGCAGAAAGGCGTTCAGCCAATGGACCCGTTTGCATCCGCTCCGACAGAATAGGGACAGACGACGGTGAACCGATTCGTTCAAGCGCGCGCGTTGCGCTTGCACGCAGGGACGGATACGGGTTCTTCAGGAGACGATGAAGAAGAGTCTCGGCCCTCTGGTCGCCAAGCCTCCCAAGTGCCTCGGTGGCCTTGGCGCGCACGACAATGTTGGGGTACGATTCCGCAACGTTCATGAGGGGTTCGACCGCGGCGACAAATCCCGTCTCCGAAAGCATTTCAATGGCAAACAGTACCACAGATTGATCGGGATAGGAAAGGGCTTCGATGAGGTATGGGTAGGCCTGCTCCTCGAAGTTCTTGACAATCATAGAGAGTTCCAGCGACGTCCATCGGGAGATGTTTCGGGCCTTCCGCAGAATCGGGCGCAGAGAATCCACGCCGAGGAGTTTGACCAGTGATTGCATTGCCTGATTTCGTACGTCGGGATGGCTGTCTTCAAGCAATGACGTCAGGCGCTCCGTTGCCGACATCGCGTGGAGCAAACCAAGATCACGAGCGGCCTGCGCCCGGAGCCACCATTTTCTGCTCTTCAGCAAGGCCACTTCATCCTGGACAAAGCCGAACGATTCGAAAAAGTACTGGAGCCGATCCATCGATTCCCCGCTCAGATCGCTGGAAAAGTCGATGAGCACTGAACCGATAGCCTGCCGGTGAAGCAATTTTTGAGCCGGCGGTGACCAAGCAAGGCCGCTTTTCACTTCTGTGAGGAGAGATTCGTACTGCTTACGAACCGTTTCACCGTCTTCGCCCTCCAAAACCGGTTGAAGTAACAGATCGGCAAAAAGACCCGAATAAAATTGATACAGTCGCTCCCTCTTTTTCGATCGGCGGGCTTCTGCCACCTTGTTGATCAAAAGGCCGGTTGCCACTACGACGACAAAAAATGTCGCACCGACGGCAAGCGCCGCGACGATGATCAACTCTACGCTCATCGGATCGCCTTGTCAGTCGTTTCCATGGATTTAAATGGAGATTTAGAACAGAAACGACATTATGAGAGAGATTGCGTGCGAATCAGAAAGCAGTGATCGAGCTGTGTATGTGTAGAAAATATCGGCAGCAAGATGGGGACTGATCCGTGTTTTCAATCCTGCATACCCACCTGATGACTTCAAGGAGGATATTTCCGCATAGGTTGTTGCCGCGACAATCTCATTGCCTTTGAACCCTCCAATCCGAAGGGTCGTTGCCTGATCTGTGCGAATCCAGAGAGTCATCGTGCCGGACGTGGACGTTGGTGCAGACGGAATAAAGCCAAAATACCCCCGGATGCCAAGCCACGCATCATCGCTGAAGTACACAACCAATCCCGGGACTGCAATGTTCACGTGGAGCGTATCGAACCGCAGGTATCGATAGCCAACAGCGCATTCAATGCCTTTCACGAGGGAGCCATTCAACTCCAGCGTCGCGTCAAAATCAGGGGCGATGCGGGCGTCCGGAGAAACCAGGGCCTGAATGAACACACCCCATGAACGACCGGGTGTTGCATACGCCCCCGCCCCCACTCGAAGGTCCCTCCGCGAGAATTTCTCTATGCGGGCAAGATGAACAAACGGTTTCCAGTCCTCGTTCAGCGTCAGATAGTACTCGGCCTGTAGTACGTTGTGATCCGGAATGCTTTTGCCGGTAAACGAATCATAAAGTGCCGACACCTGGATTTCGTGGGTTTCCATGTAGGTAAGACGGTGTATTCCAGATCGGGCCTCGGGATCGCCCGGTACCGAACTCAGAAGCCTGCGATACCAATGGAGCGCAAGCTTTCTGTTTCCCAGCGATCTGTGTGTCCGTGCAAGTCCGCGCATAATGTCCGGATCTGCAGGTGCACGGAAGTATGCCCGTTCGTAGAATTCCAAAGCCCTCCGCGGCACGCCTCCGGCGGCATAAACCCGACCAAGTCCAAACAGGAGGCGTGGCGAATCGGGCTGTTCCTGGAGCAACGCGAGGAGAATGTCTGCTGCCTGGCGATAACGTCCCCACCATTCAAGCGTTTGCGCCTTTCCGAACCGTGCTTCCACATTGCCGGGATCTGCACTCAGGACGGAATCATACTGGATAATTGCCTGCTGGTATTGGCTGTCCCAAGCAAAAAGCTTTCCATACTGAATTCTGGCATCGTGGTAGTTTGGAAAAGAATTCAGGATCGTGCGAAACGCCTGTGTTGCGGCCGCGGTTTCACCCGTCCGTTGAAGCCGCAGAGCCAGGAAAAAAAGGGAATCC
Organism: Ignavibacteriales bacterium; assembly: GCA_016207365.1. GTDB lineage: Bacteria > Bacteroidota > Ignavibacteria > UBA10030 > UBA10030 > JACQPU01. The sequence continues at coordinate 4,494 of JACQPU010000300.1, forward strand.
GGATCAAACGGTGTTTGGGCAGGAGAGAACGTTGGAGATATGACAAACGGGATAACTAGAACGAGGAGGGATCGGGGTCGAACAGGCATGAGTCCTTATTTCTTTTTCCTTCGCATGAGCACAGTCTTCACGCGGGCTGCCAGCTCGTTAGGACTGAACGGTTTGGTGACGTAATCATCCGCCCCCATTTCAAGACCCTTGAGAACCTCGCTTTCACTGCTCTGTGCGGTTACCAAGAGGACAGGAATCTGTCTTGTCTCTTCGTTTTGTTTCAGCGCGGCAAGAACTTCGAATCCCGTCATAAGGGGCATCATAACGTCGAGCAGAATCAGATCAGGTTTCGACTCTATCGCATTCTTAAGCGCGGCCTCCCCATCCTCCACAGCCACGACCTGATACCCACTGTTCCGCAACTTGTACTGGATCAGGGCGCGAATATGCGGCTGGTCTTCTGCTACAAGTATCCGTTCGTTCATCGGCGGGAATCCAGTACTGGAAGATGCGAAAACTTCGGCAAATTGCCAAGCCTTCGTTTGATTCTGGGCCATTGTTTGGGTACTATCCATTTAAGGGGACACTTGCGATATGATCGCAGGACGGGGCGTCTTGCGGGATCTTCAGTCAGAGAGTCAATGGAAGGGAGCCGGCACACTTCCCAGCCCCTTCGGCAGACAGAGAGTGTGCTCGTCAAGACATTCAATATTCGATATTGGAAGTTGGATATTCGTTATTGGTTTTTGGCGGGCCACTTCGCGCCAAAAGTATTACCTAAACGGAGAGGTGCAGGAGTGGTTGAACTGGCACGCCTGGAGAGCGTGTGTGCTCGTAAGAGTACCGTGGGTTCGAATCCCACCCTCTCCGCAAGACTACGTCCCGTTGTTCAGTCCAGAGTGAATCACACGGGACTTCGTCTTGCCAGCACGGCGAGAACAATTTCAGGAGGGGTCAGGGAAGGCGATTCTGAAGAAGAAGAGAATCTTGACCGACGAAGTCCCGCAGCGCGGGACGCAGTCGGTCCCACCCTCTCCGCTTTGACCGCCGAAGCCCGTCGGACGAAGGCGGCAAGACTACGTCCCGCCGATCGTCAAAGGGTAATGCGCGAGGGACAGTGTTTTGGCTCAACATAAGTGACCCGAAGTAGTCTCCGCCCATGCAAACATCACGCTGCAGCGGCAAGGCCGTTTCATTGATCTGTGGGTTAAGTATGCTACGACTCTTCGTATTTTCCCTTCTTATTTCGATCCCCGCATCCGGTCAGGTTGTCTTTCAGGCCACGATCGATGGGGCTATCAATCCCGCAGCGGCAGACTATGTGCATCGCAGTATTGCCCGCGCGGTTGATGCCAAGGCTGAATGCCTTGTCCTCCATCTGAATACTCCCGGAGGGCTCTTGAAATCGACACGGGTTATTGTGAGCGACTTTCTGAGCGCTGAGATTCCGGTTGTTGTGTACGTTTCCCCGGGTGGAGCACAGGCCGCCTCCGCAGGCGTGTTCATTACGATGGCCGGTCACATCGCCGCCATGGCTCACGGCACGAACATAGGCGCTGCCCATCCCGTCAGCCTTCAGGGGACCCAGGACTCAGTCATGATGGAAAAGGCAACAAACGACGCAGCAGCCTTTATCCGGACAATTGCTGAAAACAGAAAGCGAAATCTCGAGTGGGCAGAAGAGGCGGTCCGGAAAAGCCTCTCCATCACGGAAACCGAAGCTTTGGAAAAGAACGTCATCGATCTCGTCGCAAAGGACCTTCGCGAGCTTCTCGAAAAAATCGACGGAAAGAAGGTTACGATGACCTCGGGAGAAAAAACCCTCCACACGCGGGATGCGCGCATCGAAACCCTCACTATGGATTGGTCCGAACGAATCCTCGATATCTTGAGCGATCCGAACATTGCC
>JACQPU010000296.1 GCA_016207365.1 Ignavibacteriales bacterium
GATCTGACCGTCGCATCGCGGCCCCGCCCCGATGCCGATCGTCGGAACTTTTAGAGCCGCTGTGACCTGGGCCGCCAGGGAGGCGGGAATTTTCTCAAGCACAATCGCAAACACGCCCGCGTCCTCAAGAACTTTTGCATCTGCAAGGATCCGGCGGGCCTCGGCTTTTGTTGCACCCCGCGGCTGATAGCCACCGAAGCGATGAATCGATTGCGGCGTCAACCCAAGATGTCCCATGACCGGAATCCCCGATGTAGTCGTTAGCCGGATCATTTCCGCCATCTCCCGACCTCCCTCCACTTTCACGCCTCCCGCGCCGGCTTCTTTCATGATCCGTCCCGCGTTTCGGAATCCCTCTTCGGCGTTGGCCTGATAACTCATAAACGGCATGTCCACAACAACCATTGCCCTCTGCACTCCCCTGACAACCGTCTTCGCATGATAGATCATCTCATCCAGCGTCACCGGTAACGTAGTTTCGTGACCCTGGAACACCATACCGAGTGAGTCGCCCACAAGCGCGATATCCACTCCGGCCTGGTCGATCAATTTCGCCGTGATGAAATCATATGCCGTCAGGCACGCGATCTTCCGCCGTTCTGCCTTCAGGGCCGCGACGCTCTTGGTAGTCACGCGCTTTGTCGCTTCAGGTTGCTGTTTCATGTTCTCGTTCAAGGAGAATCCCCGGAGTCTCTTGAAAACTGATTCCCCACGCCTCTTCGAATCCTTCTCTCACCGCGACAACCGCTTCCGCAAACGAAGCAGGACGTCCCAAAGCGGCCGATACATCCGTCGAACGATTGAGAAGTTCCTGCCGGAGAATTTCCCTCCGATTACGCGGAAGCTGAAGATACTCGACAATTCGCGCATGTTCGCTGCTCAGAAGCAGTGATCCGTGCTGAAGTACGACGTCCTGTTTCCCCGGAGCTCCATAGCGTCTTTGGGCGCTTCCAACGAGCTTCTTCATTCCCACCACGATCTCGGATCTTGTCGTAGCCGCAAAACACGCCGCTGTGCGTGCACGACCGGCGGCAGGCACGTCTATCACCCGCGATTCCATGCTCGCATCCACACCGAGCTTTCGAACAGCACATACAAGCCCTTCGCTAATAAGCCGATACAAGTCCGCCACACTGCGACCGTTCGCGTCCATAACCACGGAATAGGTCAATTCACGCGCATGGAATACCGCCCGTCCGCCGGTTGGTCTCCGTATCATATCAATCCCATCTGCTTCCACCCGCTCCATCGCAATTTCATCAAAGGATTGATTCCATCCGATCGAAATCGCCCATGGCTTCCATGCGTACACACGGAGGGTGGGAACGCCGTCGCCGCGGACAAGCGCCAGAGCAAGTTCCTCGTCTCGTTGCATGTTGTGCGACGCGGGACCCGCCCCACTGTTCAGAAAACGCCATGACATGACCAGTCAATCCCGCCGGCCCGCGGCCGGAATAATGCCACGTTTGCTCTTTGCGATGAAATCGAGAATCCGCTCTATTTCTGGCACAGGCTCAAGTTCGTCGCGGATCTTCTGGATAGCCTGCGAAACATTCAGATTGGATTTGTACAGGATGCGATAGGCGTGATCGAGAAGCCCGATTACCTTGTCAGAAAAACCGCGCCTCCGCAAACCCAGCAGATTCAGCCTCTCAAATCCCAGCGGCTCATCTCCCGCCAGAATAAACGGAGGAACATCTTTTGGTACCCGGAATCCTCCTCCGATCATCGAGTGCTCGCCGATGCGTACGAACTGATGGATGGGCGTCAACCCCCCAATAATCGCCCAATCACCTACGACGACATGTCCTCCGAGCGCCACGCAGTTTGCAAGGATCACGTGATTGCCGAGCTGACAATCGTGTGCCACATGCGTATAAGCCATCAGGAGGGAATCGGCTCCGACGCGGGTAACGCCGCTTTCCGCCGTCCCCCGATTGAGGGTTGCAAACTCGCGGATAACAGTCCGATCTCCGATCTCGAGATATGTTGCCTCGCCTTTGTACTTGAGATCCTGTGGAGGACCACCCACAGAGGCGCCGTTAAAAATCCTGCAGTCCTTTCCCAGGCGCGTCCCCGAATACACCATTGCGCCCGGTCCAATGGATGTACCATCGCCCACGACCACATCATCCTCGACGACGGCAAAAGGTGCGACGTGTACATTCCGGCCCAGGGTGGCTTTCGGGCTTACGGAGGCGCGGGGATCGATGTGTGTGCTCATGCGTTACGCAAGAGGCCCCTCGGAGCGGTCAACAATCATCGCCATGAACTCCCCTTCGGCAACAATCATTCCATCTACAAACGCCTTGCCCTTGACTTGAATGACCTTGCTGCGACGCGACACCATTTCGACGTCAAGAATCAGCTGATCGCCTGGGACAACCGGCTTGCGAAACTTCACGTTATTGAGTGCCATGAAATACACAAGCTTGTCTCCCGGATTTTCAAGGCCATTCAGGAGGAGCACGCCACCCGCTTGCGCGATGGCTTCGATAATGAGCACACCGGGCATTACAGGCTGTCCGGGGAAGTGACCCTGGAAGAAAAACTCATTCATCGTCACGCTCTTCACGCCGACGACGCGTTTATCCAGCTCAAAATCGATGATCTTATCCACGAGAAGAAACGGATAGCGATGCGGAAGAATCCGCATGATGGCGTTGGTGTCGAACACGACGCCTTCCTTCTTCTCGTGCTGATACTTCCGGACAAGCTTCTTCTGCTGATACAGTTTACGGACCTTGCGGGCAAACTCCACATTGCTGGCATGACCCGGGCGTGCCGCCAGGATCTGAGCCTTGAGCGGGGCCCCGATCAATGCAAGGTCACCGACAAGGTCCAAGAGCTTATGGCGTGCTGGTTCGTTGCGATAGTGGAGCTTCTTGTTGTTGAGCGTACCTGTGGTGCCGAGAATCACCGAATGGTCGATGCCCAGCTTGTGCGCAAGCCGCTTCATTTCCGGTTCGCTTACTTCGCGATCAACAATCACAATCGCGTTGTCAAGATTTCCACCCTTGATCAATCCCTGCTCGCGCAACTCTTCCACTTCGTGGAGGAAGCAAAACGTACGAGCCGACGAGAATTCCGTTACAAACTCCTTCTCCAGATTGAACAGTCCCGTGTGTTGGCTCCCGAGCGCCGGATTATTGTAGTCGATCACGACAGAAACTCGGAAATCGTCGGTCGGAAGGGCGACGATGTCCACGCCCTTCTCTTCATTCTGATAATGAATGGTCTGATCAATAACCAGGTAGTCTTTCGGCTCCGCCTGCTCTACGAAGCCGGCCTTGAGGAGCATATCCACAAACGGTTTGACGCTGCCGTCGGCGATTGGCGGCTCTATATTGTCAAGTTCAATGATGATGTTATCCACCTGAAGGCCAAAGATTGCTGCAAGGACATGCTCGGTCGTATGTATGTGTGCCTCCCCCACCGCCAGTGTCGTTCCCCGCGCCACATCCACAACGTGGTCCACGTCAGCGGGGATTTCCGGCGCTCCCCCGATATCCACCCGGCGAAACCTGACCCCGTAGTTTTCCGGTGCCGGCTTGAAAGCCATGGTTGTCGTAACCCCCGTGTGGAGTCCGACGCCGTGAAGCGAAACCGGATTTTTGATTGTACGTTGATGAACTAGCATGCCTGATCCTGTTTCACGATTTCGATTCGAGCTTTTTCAGAACTTCGTCCATCCTCCTGGTCAATGAAGCTACCTCTCTCGCAAGCTCTGGGAGCGACCGGATGACGGCCTCAATCCTGAACGCCCTGTTCCGTTCCTTAGCGGGATATCCGAAGTAGGTCTTCCCAGGCTCTGTGATGGACTCGGGAATTCCCGACTGCGCCATGATCACCGTACGGTCGGCGACTTCCAGATGACCGGCAAATCCAACCTGTCCCGCCACCATCAGGTTCTTCCCCAGTTTCGTGCTGCCGCTGATCCCTGTCTGCGCGGCAATAACCGTGTTCTCCCCAATCACAACATTGTGCGCAACCTGAATGAGGTTATCGAGTTTGACGCCTTTCATGATGAGGGTCTCTCCCATGGTCGCACGGTCAATTGAGCAGTTTGATCCGATCTCTACATCGTCCTCAATCACCACGATTCCCAGCTGGGGAATCTTCTCATAGGCGCCGTCGGGCTTGGGTGCAAAACCAAATCCATCACTCCCAATAACAGTTCCTGCGTGAATGGTCACTCTGTTCCCCACCCTGCACTGATGATAGATCGTAACGTGAGGAAACAACCGGCAGTCTCCCCCAATTTCTGCCATCGTGCCCACGACACAACCCTCGGCAATGCGCGTCCCGCCCCCAATCCTCGCGCCATCGCCGATTACCGCATATGCCCCGATGTCTACGCCGGTACCCAGCGTCGCTGTGGGCGAAATGACGGCAGTCGCGTGAATGCCTTTGCCAAAGGGGTCCAGCGACGGGGTCAGGCGCTTCAAAACCTCGAGGAACGCAAGGTAGGGGTCGTCAACTCTAATGAAGGCAAGCGACGGGGGTGCAGATGCTTTGGCAATGTCAAACGTTCGCGACACCAGGATTGCCACCGCGCCGGTCCGACGTACATGCTGTTCATACCGGGGGTTTGACAGGAAGGTGAGGTCGGCCGAACCCGCTTCCTCAATCTTCGCTACGCGGGTGATCTCCCGCGTTCCGTCACCAACGAGTTCTCCCTTGAGCCATGAGGCAATGTCGGCAACTGTCATCGCGGCTCAATTCTGTTGAGGCAGCGACGTCGCGGCCAACAGTTTTTCCAGGACTTTGGGAGTGAGGTCGAGGCGGGGATTTGCGTACATCATGAGGATCTCTCCGCTCTGATCGAGAATGTAGTCGAGCCCCTCTTCGGTCGCAACGTCCTGAATGGCCTTGAAAACACGGTCCTGGACGGGCTTCATCAATTCGTTCTGCTTCTGAAACAGCTCGCCGTTTTGGCCAAACTTCTGGTTGCGGTATTCAGCGATTCTCTGATCCAGCGCCCTAAGGTCTTTCTCGGCCTCTGCCCGCCGGGCGTCCGTCATGATAAGCTTCTTCTGATCATACTCATCGAATCTCTTCTTCCACTCGGTCTGCATCCGGTTCAGCTCGTTCTGCCAATCTGCCACCAGCGCATCGAGCTGCTTTTGCGCGTCCGCAGCATCGGGCAACTTCTGCATGATCGCCTCGGCATTCACATGGCCGATTTTCTGCTGTGCGCCGGCTTCAACCGCGGCGCTAAGGCATAACGCGATCATCGCGACAAGGAGTTTCATGATTTTGGACTGTTTGATGAACGGATTATTTCGTGGTTCGTGTGCCGCGTTTCAACTCGTCGAGCACTTTATACGTCAGATCGAACTTCGCGTCGGCATAAAGAAGAACGACGTCGCTCGCACGGTCGAAAACAAAATTAAATCCCTCATCTTTTGCGACAGACTCAATGGCTTTCAGGATCTTTTCCCGGATCGGCGAGAACTGTCGTTCCCGCAGTTCCTGCATCTCTCCGCCCTGACCGAACTTCTTCACCTGGTAGTCCTGCGCCCTCTGCCGCATGTCGGCCAATGCTTTCTGCTGGGTTTCCCGGGCCGAAGCGGAGAGAACCGCCTCTTTCTTCTGATACTCCTCCACCGCCTTCTGAAACTCGTCCGACAGGCGCTGGAGTTCCTCCTGCCACCCCTTCACCACCTTCTCAAGTTCCTTTTGCACAACCTGCGCCTCCGGCAGATCGCTCAGAATCTTTTCCGAATCGACGTAAGCAAGACGCGGAGTCTGTGCCGACGCGGCCGCAAAACACACCAGTAACAAAACCAGGACAACTACGTTCTTCATCACGATGTTCCTCGTTATTTGGTTGAATGATGGGAGAAGAAGACTCGACGACTGAATGAAGGCACTGTTTTGTATAGTACCACTTGGTTTCCTCGCCTGCAACTCCCCCGCAGGGAAATCAGAAACTGCGTCCGAATTGGAAGTGAAATCGCCAGCCCGAAGGACCTTCACCGGGAGCGAGACCGTCAAATCCGTAGCCGTAATCGAATCCGATCAGACCAATCGGATTAATCAGCAGCCGGATGCCCATTCCGGCCGACCGTTTCAGTTCGAGCGGATCCATGACGCGCGGTTCTGCCCAGACGTTGCCGGCCTCGGCAAAGAGAAGCGTATAGATGGGAATCGGATTCAGGGCAAGCGCAAAACGAAGTTCTGCGGAATGTTTGGTGAGACCCTTGCCGCCGATGATGCCGCCTCTGTTGTTGATGTTGCCTGGCACACGGGGTCCCACACTGCGATCATCATAGCCGCGGAGCGGAGTCGTGGAGAACTGTCCAAGTCCCGTTCCGCCCATGTAGAAGTAATCCTGGATGGGAATGAAGGAGTCCCGGTCAAAGCCAAAAATTAAGCCGTACGTCGAGGAAAGAGCAAGCGCGATCCGCGTGCTGCTCGCAATCGGCACGTACCAATCGGCATTGAAGACATGCTTGTGATAGCGCGCCGTTCCGGGGAGAAATGGACCTCCGGAGATTTCCGTGAGCAGCGAGAGACTCGACCCGCGCGATGGGAAGATCGGGCTGTCTGTGCTGTTACGCGAAAGGACCTGTGAAATTCCCACCTGATTGCTGACACCCGTCGTATAATATCCGCCGCCCGCGTTTACTTCGTTCCTCTGATACCGAACAGTCCAATCGCCGCGAAAGAGATGATCAGGCCACTTGAGCCTTCGCCCGATTCGAAGCGACGCGCCGGTGATTCTGTAATCGTAATCGAAATAAATGACGCGCGTATCGAACAGCGTAACCCCCAGCAGTGTCGGCGTGTCAAACATCCA
>JACQPU010000297.1 GCA_016207365.1 Ignavibacteriales bacterium
ACCGGAAAGGGCGCCGTGGCAAAGAATATCCACGCCGAACAATTCAAGGAAAACGGCAAGAACGAGCATCCCTTCGTGTCTGTGAATTGCTCGGTGATTGACGACCGCGAACTGGAGGCGGTACTGTTTGGATTCGAAAAGGGAGTCCCGGGCATGCCTCCCACCACGAAGAGGGGCATTTTCGAACTCGGGACCGATGGTACCGTTCTCATCGAAGAAGTCGAAGAGGCGAGCTTTCGGAACCAGATCAAGATTCTGACATTCCTGGAAGAGCGCAAAGTGAAGCGGTTGGGTGGAACGAGCGCGAGGCCTGTGAACGTGAGGGTCATTATGACCATGCGACAATCACCGGATGAGCGGCTCTCCGCCAACAAGCTCTATGAAGCATTCTACAAGAAACTCAGTGCCATGGAGAGAATTGCAATTCCACCGCTGCGCGAACGCAAAGAAGATATCCCCCTCCTCGTCAAGCACTTCGTTTCGGAAATCTCAAAGGACCTTGGAATCAAGGACCTGGCGCTTGATATCAATGCCGTGGATGTGCTCGTTCGACATCCCTGGAAAGAAAACATTCGGGAGCTCAAAGCGGTGATCGACAAGTCCGTGTTGTTCTCGACGGACGGAAAATTCGCCCTCCCGCCCGAGTTGGCAGACGAGAAGACCGAGGTCGTGAAGATGATCAACAATGTGCTGAGCGGCCAATCATTCGTGCTGGACAATTCGCTTGATGCCATTGAGAAAGGCATTATCGAACGCGCCCTGTCGAAGTTCGGATTCAACCAGTCTCGTGCCGCACATTTCCTTGGAATGACCGAGCAAACCCTCCGCTACAAGCTGAAACGCCTTGGTATCGCCAGCGCCCGATCGCGATAAACGGGAAAAAGCTATAAGCAAACAAAAGGCCCTCTAACGAGGGCCTTTGTGTTGTACAGCAATCGGCTTATTAGCCAACCCAGATCGGATTCGTTAAACAGAAGTGTGGGCGGCTGTCGAACGCGTTTTCTGAACTTGTCCCAACCTCCAACCGCACGTATGACGGGCCCCGGAATTTGCATCGCAGGCGTTTAAAGAAATCAAAGTCTCCCCCTTGCGATTGCCATAATACTGTCTCATGATTCTCTCCAAGGGTTCCGGCAAAAACAACAATCCGGTTTATTCGTCCGAATTCCGGACTGCTTTTTGCCTGCACTTCTATCCCCAGTTGATCGGTAAACGGGTGCGACCCCATCGGAATCCGACCGCCGGCCGCTGTTCTGCCGACGAGCTGTGCAACCGGACCATCCGTTACTATACAGCGTCCGGCTGAAAGAGAACGCAGGATCGAGCTCTCCCTGACAGACGCGCTAAACACGCCCGTCCGCATTCGTCCAAAAAGATGTTCCTGAGTCTCTCTGATGGAAAAAAATGGAATCCCAAGCTGACGAAATCGATTAAAATTGCCATGAGCATCGTTTCCGGCAACCGCAATGAGGCGGTGACCGCGGAGAAGGGCGGACGTCCATTGACGGAGACCCCGCGGGAAACCACTTGCTGAACCGTTCGCGAATTGCACCCCCGTGAGGCCGGGTAGGCGAATGTCACGGTCAAGCCAGGAGCCGCGGTGCAAAAGTACCCGCTGAAGGATCGGTACATTCTCTGCGGGATGTGCTGCAAAGAAAACGGCCCCCATGGATGCCATTCCAAGAAGCTCGGAAGCTGAATGTTCGGATCGCGTGCGAAACCATCGTTCTGCCCCATCACCCGAACCCGGGATGAACTCTCGGGAACCAAGGCGAAGGAGATGGAGGTTGTGACCGGAAGCGCTTCTGCAACTGACCTCTTCGCCACGAATGACGGCAAAATCTCTGTGACGCAGGGCCAGCTTGTCGATGTTCGCGCCCAGTCGTTTCCATTTCGGCCTTGCGGCATCGTTTTTCAGATAATTGTCGATTGCATCGTCCAAATCATACGAGTGATCGGTGACGGCGAAGAACGAAAGACCGAGGGCCCCTGAAAGTCGCACGGCGGCATCAAGAGGAACACCAAACTCTACCTGGTCCTCCGTGTAGTCCGAATGCGTATGAATATCACCATAATGCACTCCACCCAATCGGGGTAAGGGATGGGAGGCCACGTACACGCGGAGCGGTGATCGGGATGAAGTCCGGTAGTTGTCGTTATGGTAGGTCCGGATCTCCTTGTCATTCTGAAGTTCAAATTGCACATCTATCTCAATCCACCCCTCCAATTCTTTTGCGGGAATGCTTACAACCTTCCACCACCATTTCGCGGAGAGTCGGAGTGATTTGCGCAGAACCTCCAGACGTCGGATTTCTTTGCTGCCCTGGGACACCGTGATCAGCACCTTCCTGAGCCAAATAGGATATCGATCGGAATCCTTAGCAAGGAGAAGTAGTGGGATCGATTGTCCGGGCTCGACGCGAAACGGCGCATCTGCAATCAACTCGGGTTCCTTTTTCTTCAGGAAACTTAAAAAGAAGCGGAATCGATAATGGGTCTCAGCGTACAAGAACAGCAAGATGATTTCGAACGGAATGCAGCCAGGCGTGATCAATAGGACCGACCTTTCCAGACAACTCTTCGGCGGAAGAAAACGATAAAGGGAAGGGCGAGAACATACAGGAGATAATATATTTGAAAGGCAAGAAAGTACTTCAATTGGTCGAGCCTGCGAACGCGACGAAGGACGGCGTGGAGAAATGCATAGTCACCGACAGCTTTCACAAACCAGCCTGTCAGGGCTGCAGAAACCGCGCCGTACAGAAGGGGACCTGCAAGGATCATCAGATGTTGCGTGAATCCGATCGCCATGATGAGAAATCCACTGAGTTTCATGTCCAGGCCGCCCTTACCCCAGCGATGCTTTTGGCGAACAAGTTCCCCCCAACTCTTGCAGGGCTTGCTGATAACGAGCAATGCGTGATCAAGAGGATAGGCGACATTCCATGTACCGGTGCGAACGATTGCCTGAAAGAGGCTGTAGTCTTCAGTGATGCTGAAGGGTATGCCTTCATAACCACCGACTTGATTGTAAGCCTCTCGACGGAACGAAAGGTTGTTGCCGATCGTGCTGAGCGGATTTCCGAGACCAACTGCGGCCGAGGCTATTCCCAGAAGATACGCCCAGTCGAGTGATTGCATTCCACCGAACCAATCCGACGCGCTTTGGAGGGTCATTCCACCTACAATCCCTACTCGAGACTCGTACCTGCGCACCGTTTCTTCAATCCAGGTCGGCGGCACAGTGCAATCGGCATCCGTAATCATGACAATTTCCCCGATGGATTCACGAATTCCCGTCGCCAGGGCATTCGTTTTACCACGAAGGCTCGATTCGGGAACGGATTGGATGAGTTTGATCCTCTCCTCGCGGGCGGCAACGTTCATGACCACCTCTCTCGTACTGTCTTCCGAATGATCATCCACAACGACTACTTCATAGCGTTCACGCGGATAGGATTGATGACAAAGCGAGGCAAGGCATTCGGCAATGGAATGCTCTTCATTTCTCGCAGCTACGATCACAGAGACAGGAGGTTGGGCGGTATTCGAAGCACTATTCCGCCGTATGCGAAGCCCGTAGAAGAACAGCCCGACCTGTGTGAGGTACAACAATGTGATGACAGCGAGGAGGGATTCGTAATTCATGAAGGGAGCGCCGCAAAGGAGAATCGCGCGCGGTCAAGCTTGACAAGGAACGCCTTCAAAATAGGAGAGATGACATCGCGCGTTCTGTCGTTGTCATGGAAAAGCAGGATTGAACCGGGCTGCACCTGCCGCGCAGATCGCTCTGCGATGTCTGCCGGATTGCGACGCAGGAAATCGCCGCTATCAATGTCCCAAAGAACGACCTCATGGTGAAGCCTTCGGGCCATGCGGAACACTGCGGGGCCTGCGTAGCCGAATGGTGGACGGAAATGCCGTGTGGAAATGCCTGTCGCAGTCAGGATTGCCTCCCGGGTCCGTACAATCTGATCCTGGAGGAACTTACCGTTCCTGAAAATCATGACGCGGTGATCGTAGGAATGATTGGCTACTGTATGGCCTTCGCTTGCTATCATTCTGGCGAGATGCGGATATCGGGCAACATGATCGCCCAGCAGGAAGAACGTCGCCTTGATGTTGTAGGTGGAAAGCACGTCAAGGACGCGGGGAGTCGCTTCGGGGTGCGGACCATCATCGAACGTGAGATACAGACTGTTGGGCGGTCCTTTCCAACGGATCCAGGGAAAGAAGAGTTGAAGTGGTCTCGTTGTGGAAAACCTCATGAAGGATTGGAAGCCCCTTTCCAGCGAAATAATCCCGTCTGACCCTGCAACGCAGCGACGACAATATACGGAACATGAAGAAGCTCTGCAATGAAGACGGACATCCAAGAGATTTGTTGCTGCAGGATGTGGGCTGTCGTGTGGAGTACGGCAACGTCTGCGAGAATTTTGAAACAAGCAGCTGCAGCGATATAAGGCAACAGCGCACTATCGTTCACAGCGGCGGCCATGCTGATCAGGAAAATGACAAAAAAGACATAAAGCGCAACGGAGATAAGAAGTACGCTTGTTCGTTCATAAACGCGGCGCTTTGCGGACCAGCGGACGCGTTGGATCCAGAACTCTGAGAATGAACGCGGTCCGCCAGTGGTTACGATGGATTCCTGATCAGCCAAAAATGCAATGGCCCCTGGTCGTCTGCGATGAACGCGTTGGAGCAGCGCTTCATCGTCTGATGTATGGCCACTCCCATATCCGCCAACCTCACGAAACACACTTTTTCGAAATCCAATATTGGCTCCGTTGCAGAATATGGGAGCTCCCGCACCAATCAGGCCACCGGCGACACCGATGAGTCCTATGAATTCGAGGCGGCTCAACCGGGCAATCAGGTTATCAGCCGGGCGCTCGACAACGGGGCCTGCGACAAATGCGGTTGCGTCGTCAAAGCGTGCAACCATGGAGCTTATCCATTCGGAGTGAACAATGCAATCGGCATCGGTGGTCAGAATGATGGACCCGCGCGCCTCTTCAATCCCTTGAGTGAGAGCTCGCGGTTTGTGTCCAGCACCGCCTGTGTGAAGAACACGAAGATTCCCCGCTTCTGCTTCGAAGGCTTTGACAATATCTTTGGTGCGGTCCGTGGAACCGTCATCAACAACAATGATCTCGTGGCAATCCTTCGGATACGTTTGTCGAACGAGTGAGGCAAGACACTCACCGATAGTGGACTCTTCGTTCCTTGCAGCAACAATCACGGTGACAAAGGGGGTGCCACTTAATGGTCCCCGCGGCCTGAGTCGCGCAAGTCCCTTCAATACAATAAAGAGAAAGAGAAGATAAATAGACGTAAATGCGGCAAGGAGGATGACGAGAACCAGGGAAACTGTGCTCATTGCCTGGCCTTGAACGATACGGATTCGGGAATGAAGAAAAGGCCTATGATGGAAGGAAGGAGGATATTGATCGCGAAAAGGAGAATGGAAGCGTTGAAAGCAGCTTCCTGAGGGACTGATCGGAGCGAGAGAAAGTACACGAGGCCAATTTCGCGAATGCCGAGATCGGCAAACGTAAGCGGGAAAAACGATTTGGCAAACATAGTGGCCGCAAATCCGAGAAAACTGTCCAGAGGTGAAACGGGAAAAAAGGCGTTGAGCAAGAAGTGCACCTGTAACCAGAGGACAGCATAGAATGCCGCCGTAAGAAATGTCGTTGAGGCCATGAGGCGGGTGTTCCTCAGCACCTGGGCAGCTGCAAAGAACTCGTGAATCCATCTGCTCTTTGCCCTTCGGAACAGAGTATCCTTGGTCCACATAGCACATTGTGCCGGGCGAGCAAGACACACAATAACTAGTGCGGCCGCGAGGCCGAGAAGTATGGATGGAACAAGGCCCAGACGGAAGAGCACCGCGAAACTTGGAAGTCCACCCAATGCCATGACCGCGAGAATCTGAAGCTTGTCGATGATTGTAAGACCGACCAGACGTTCGGGATCCGAACGCAAAAGCACGGCGCGGCCGCCAAACTCCCCAATCTGACCTGGGGTCAGTGTTCCAACAGTGATTCCAAAAAGAAGTGATTGAGCGATCAGGACATTCGCAAACGTGTATCCGGACTTCCGCAAAAGCTGGCGCCACTTGACGACCTGTGTGCCAAGATTGAGCAGAAGGAGCGCAAGAGCAGCCGCGATGAGCTCACCTCGCGCGCGGGCAAAAGCCTGGGCTATCTTGCTGGGTTCTACAAATTGAAGCAACAAGACAAGAAGCACTCCGGCCAGGACAAAGCGAATGACGGTACGAAGTGACAGGGGAGAGCGAACGGGTGCGGGGAAGGTCATCGGTTTCCCTCTGTGCCCTTCCATGTGAATGATCCGAAGAAGCCGAGAGGCCCAAAAATGGCATGGTATGCCGCGTAAGCTGCTTCAAGAATAATGACAGACGACACAACTGTTCCGATAC
>JACQPU010000298.1 GCA_016207365.1 Ignavibacteriales bacterium
ACCGAATAGGCGACCAACCCTCCCGCTCTCTTCCTTTCCTCACTTGCGAGTTGTCCAGCCTCATCAAACGAACGGCCTGCCGATTGTTTCGCGCGTTGATGAACGGAAGAGTTATATTGCAGTTTGAACGCTGATTGGCGATATTGCCGTCTCTACCAAGCTGTCAGGATTCCGGTGCAACTTTGCAGGTTTTGCATTTTTTCTTTCCTTCTTCCTACCGCGGTATTTTCCCAGGGTGTCGACATTCGCGGACTTATCAGCGATTCCACAACAGCCGAAAAGCTCCCGTTTGCGAATGTTGTCCTTGTCGGCACCAACAAGGGCGCGGCAACCAACATTAGCGGTTTCTATCTTATTCCGAATGTTTCGCAAGGGGAATATACGATCTCCGTGAGTTCCGTTGGATTCGAGCGGAAGACTCAGAGAATATTTGTCGGCCTGACCGGTCCTGTGGTGGTCAACATCAGCCTCGTTCCAACCGCAGTGGAAATGGCTGAAGTGGTCGTGACGGAAAGCGGAAAGCGGGAGTTGAAGGAAATCAATACCAGTATTCACATTCTTGACCAGAAGGACATCAAGATCGTACCGGTCACCGTGCAGGAGGATGTATTTCGATCGATCACGATCCTTCCCGGCATCGTTTCCACGAGCGATGTGAATTCGCACTTTTATGTCCGGGGTGGAGCCGGAGACCAGAACCTCATTCTCCTCGACGGCATGAAAATCTACAATCCGTTCCACGCTTTCGGGATCTTCAGCATTTTCGATTCAGACATCATCAAAACAACAGAGGTCTATACTGGAGCTTTTCCGCCGGGATACGGAGGCAGGCTTTCGTCTGTCGTCAGCATGACGACGCGGGATGGGAAGGGGACCGGCATCGGAGGGAGAGCAAACGTCAATTTTCTGTCCACAAAGGTCCAGGTGGAGGGCCCGGCGTTTGACAACTACCGCTGGTTTGTCAACGTCCGAAAATCGATGTTTGAGCGGACATTCACGAGATTCCTCAATCGTTCAACGCCGCTGGAGTTTTATGACGGCTTTTTCAAGGCAACGCACGTATCAGAAGAAGGTGCGAAATTGTCGGTACAGGGTTTCTACAGCGGCGATGATCTTGTCAACAGCAATCCACATGAGCCAAATTATAAGTGGCGGACGCATGCTGTGGGGGGCTTTGCCTCCGGCCTGATTCAGGACCGTCTGTTTGTGACCGCCGTTGCATATGAAAACTATTTCAAGGGTGAGCGTGACGCAAAGAACTCTTTCTCCATCACACCTTCGGTCACAACAATAAAAGAATCGGGAGTAAGGGCGGAGGCCACGTATTATTCCGACAATCAGGATCTTTATTTCTTTGGATTTGAGTTCAGTTTCCCGTCGCTGGATTATCGACTTGTGAACAGCTTCGGCACGCCGCGCAGACTCTATGGATCAAGGGCCGATGCGACGATCTGGGCCCGATACCAGACACGATTCGGGATTGTGAAGCTCGACGGCGGATTCCATGCCGACGTAGGATCCATGTTTGAACGCGGTGCGGATGTCGAGGATGTCCAACCTCGGATCAATTCCAGCATTCTCCTGACAGGTGATTGGAAGGTGCGGCTCTCGTATGGCCGGTTCAGTCAAACCATGATCACCGTGAACAACGAGGACGATGTCATCTCCATCTTCGATGCGTGGATCACAATTCCGAACAACCTGAAGGCCGAACGGGCGGATCACTATGTCCTTGGCCTCGACGGCAATATTCTTCCATCCCTCTCCCTCAGCGTCCAAACCTATTATAAGTATTATTCGTCGCTCGTGACCTACAACAGAGACAAAATCGACGCTCGGGATCCCGACTACGTCAACAGTCGGGGGAGATCGTACGGTGTGGAGGCCCTCGTCCGGTATGGAATTCCGTTTGTGGACGTCTATGCGGCATATACCCTTGGATGGACAATCATCGACGCGAATGGTTTTGAGTATCCTCCACGTCATGACCGGCGTCATACGCTTAATCTGTTAGGCGTAGTTCATGTGGACCGAGATCTGGATGTGTCTCTGCGGTGGGAATTTGGTTCGGGATTCCCGTTTACTCAGACGATCGGATACTATGATCGTCTCTTGCTTGATAATGTTTTCGACGGCGAATATGGCGGAGAAACCGGCGAGCCCTATTCGGTGCTTGGGGAGAAGAATTCAGCGCGCCTGCCTACTTATCATCGCCTTGATGTGAGCCTGTCATACCGCTTCCTGGTGGGACCGCTGAGGGGCACAGCAGGCGTGCACGTGATTAACTTGTACGATCGACGCAATCTGTTTTACTTTGATCGAAAAACAGGCGGACGCATCAACATGCTCTCGTTCTTTCCGTCCGCAACCTTGAGCCTGGAGTACTGATGAGAGGAACCCGGACACTGGCGTGTACTGTCACAGCGGCACTTTTTGCCGGGGCATGCAGTGAGGATTTGAATCCCAAGGGACCATTTGTGGAGAGCCTGGTCGTCTTCGCTGTTCTCTCTCCGGGGCAAGCAGAACACATTGTCCGTGTGACAACGACGTACAATCCGCCGGGTTTCGATCCGCTTGAACATCTCACCAGCAATCAGGTCGCGAATGCCACGGTGATCCTTCAGGTTGGATCGACCGTGACGATTCTGCGGGACACGACGTTTCCACGCCCCGATGCGGGTCGGTATCAGGACAGCATCCGGGCTTACGTTTACTCCGCGCCGACGATCGAGCGAGGAAGCGCGTATATGCTTTCCGTGAGTGCACCGGGTTATAACACGGTGACCGCGACAACCACTCCGCCCTCAAGCGGAATACTCGAGCTGGATGTTCGGTCCAGAACAGCGTTGATTTCGCCTGATGTCGGTCAGGAGTATATTCTTGTGTATGCAACGCCCCCGCGGAATGCAGAGGGACACATGGTGCGAGTGTTTCTGGAATATGAAGTCGCGACGCAAAATCCGGGTGTGATCCTCCGTGAAGAAATCCCCACGGAAATCGGAGATTACAAGGATTGCTCGACCTACACCGCAACGTACCCCAAAATCCGACGGCGACAGAATGTCACCGGTCGCGAACTCTGGTCGTTTCCGCATGAGAATTATTTGCGGACGATTTTGAGAGTTCTCGATCGTCACAAAGGGGAGATGGTGAATTTCGTGAGGGTGACCATCGTTCTTGTCCAGGCTGAAGAACACCTGTACAAGTACTACCATGTCGTCGGCGGATTCCGCGACGAGTTTACGATCCGCGTTGATGAACCAAATTACACCAACGTTCAGGGCGGCCTCGGCGTTTTCGGCTCCTTTTCCACGGATTCGCTGTTCGTTCAAATTCCCTCCAGTTTTCCCGGAATCACTTGTCCCTGAATCGAGCATCAAAAGGCTTTTGCGCTTGCTCACGTGGATTTGCCTTCGTATTTTCCTTCCATGCATCTGCGTCCGACGTGGTCTTTTCAAAGCCATGGAACGCTGTGGAGAATTCTCCTCAGCGACCGGCGGAAGATTCTTGGTGAATGCAGAGATGAGGTGAAGAAGGAAACCACGTTCGTATGCCTCGATGAGCAATCGGGGGAAATCCTTTGGCGCCACGAGCGTCCGGAAGATCCCTGGTGGATCGGCCTGGAAGCAATCCATGAAAACAAGGTTCTGTTGCATGGGTTTGAGACTCCGGATATGCCGGAACATAAGCGCATCATTGCACTTGACCTTGATTCGGGCAAGGAGGAATGGCGAAACGATGAAGTGACTTTTTGGTTTGCCTACGAATCTCGCATCTATGCATACCGAACCATGTTCGAGCGCCGGGCGGGACGCGTTCTGGATCTGAACACGGGTGAGATCCTCGAAACATTGGAAACAATTGATGAATTCATACCCCTCCGTCAGCTTGCTCGTCAGGGGGACGTCCATGAATCCATTGATTTTCCCGAGGCTTTGAGCGATGCGGGTGTTCCCGGGGAAGTGCGCCAACTTGTTGATCGTGAAACCGGTTCCCGGGAAATCGTGGGGAATATCGAAGCTGTGGTCAAAGATCCTTTCCTGGTGATGAACTACCACACACCTGCGCGGGGGTCAAGACCGGAAGAACCAACGCTTGAGAATCGTCTTGCGATTCTCGATTTTCGGAGGCGGGAGAGACTCTTCTCGGAGACACTCCAGACCGATGCCAGATTGCCGGTCCCGGACTCATTTTTTCTGAAGGATGCCGAAGTCTTTTTTATCAAGGATCGTATGAATCTGAGCATGCTCCGACTTCCGCTCGAAAACATCGGGAGGACAGCATGAAGCGCATCTCCATCAGGCATGTCAATGCTTTTACGACAGCTGCATACTCCGGTAATCCGGCCGGCGTTGTGCCGGATGCCCGGGGGCTTTCCGAGGAAACAATGCAGCTGATTGCACGGGAGCTCGCGATGTCGGAAACAGCGTTTGTTCTTCCGTCCACGATCAAGATTGCCGGACTGCAGATCCGTTGGTTTACGCCCGCGACCGAGGTGCCGCTGTGCGGTCATGCCACCATCGCCGCATTTCACACCCTGGCTGAAGAGGGCATGTATGGGATGCGACAGAACGGCACGTATAGGTTCGCCGTGCAGACGAAGAGCGGTGTGCTTCGTGTTATCGTGGAGAAGCGGACTCGGGGGACAACCATTGAGTTTCAACTTCCCGTCCCCGCATTCTCTGTCAGCCGGAAGACACCCCGGGCTCTCCTTCAGGC
>JACQPU010000303.1 GCA_016207365.1 Ignavibacteriales bacterium
CAGCACACCGTGTTTGAATCGCACGGGTTTGGTTACCTCTACTCCGAATGCAACGCGACGGGCGCCCAGGATGACAGCCTGATCTTCGAACGAGCTCAGCGCATTTCCCGTCGAATCGAGTGCGGTCACTTCAATGTCGAAGTTCACGCCTGTGAGAATGGGCGAGGGAGCTTTGATTTCAATGCGAACGGGAGGCTGTTGCGCGCGCAGGAAGGAGGAAGGTACCACAAGCAAACAGAAGAGAACGGCACAAACTCTACCCAAACAAACCTCCTTGAAGAGAAAGAATGTGTCGAATGTAGAAAGAAGAGCAGGGAAATGCAATGCAACCTTATTTCTCATCTGCTTTCGACCCGCCGCAGAAGCAGTAATCCCGCTACGAGCAGCACCCCCACCGCCAGAAGGGCCGCGCGTTGGTTAACATTTGAGGATACAAGGCCAAACAACGCCGGCCCGATGATGGCAGACGCTTTCCCGAAAAACGAATAGAAACCGAAAAACTCCGTCTTCTTCTCCGCTGGAACCAGCGAGCTCATGAGACTGCGGCTCGATGACTGCGATGATCCCAAAGCGACGCCGGCGAGGACGCCAACCCCGAAGAACGCCATCTTGTTCTCAATGAAGTACGCGATCACGAGAATAACGATCCAAATCAGCAGCGAAATCGTGAGTGACCGTTTGTGACCAAGCTTGTCGGCCAGAATCCCAAACAGCACAGATCCAACGACCGCCGATGTCTGGACGATCGCGAAAAAGATGATAATCTCTTCCACCTCCAGCTTCAGCGTTTCATCCGCAAAGATCGAAGAAAACACGATGATCGTATTTACTGCGTCGATATACAGAAAATAGGACAGGAGGAACCGACCCACGTTCCGATACTTCGAAAACTCGCGGAATGTTGACAGGACCCTCCGAATACCGATCGTGATGAAATCAGGAGGAAGCGCAGCGGACCGCTGCCGGTCGGGAACAGCAAGAAAGAGCGGCAGCGCAAACAGAAAAAACATGCCTGCGGCAATAAGAAAACTCAAACGAATGTTAGACAGATTCTCATGCCCGAAGCCCTCTGAGTACAGCGGAAGCGCGATCAGGAGTGTCACCAGCGATCCAACATATCCCATGGCAAAACCATATCCGGAAACACGCCCGTAACTTCGTTCCGTCGTGATTTCCGGAAGGAAGGCGTCATAAAAGACAAGGCCGGCTTCGAATCCTATGTTGGCCAGAATCAGCAGGGCCATGCCCTGCAGAATCATTGCTCCTTCGACAAAAAACAACGAACCCGTTGCCCCGATGCATATCCCTGTGAACAATCCGAGGAATCGCTTCTTCCCGGCTCCGAAATCGGCCACCGCGCCCAGGATGGGCGAAATGAGCGCAACGATCAGCATGGAGATGCTGAACGAAATGCCCCAGAGAGCATCGCCCTGATCGGTTCCTACCGCAACAATTTTCTTAAAATACAGCGGATAACCGACGGTGAGGATCAGAACATAGAACGCCGTGTTGGCAAAATCGAACAGCGTCCACGACAGGATTTTTCCGCGGGAGGCCGGACTCTCCGGGAGGGTCATGAGCGGGTTTTTCTGGAGGAAGTTTCCACGAGTCCGCGTCCGGACTTGTGAAGCTTGCCATTGGCTCTGAGATCGTCCAGCACGGATTCCAAAACACCGTTTACAAACTTGTCGCTTTTTTCCGTGCTGAAGCGGCGCGCAATCTCGATCGCTTCGTTGATCGATACCTTGGGCGGAATATCTTCAAAATAAAGCAGCTCACAAATGCACATGCGGAGGATTACGCGGTCAATCAGGGCAAGACGGCTGAATTCCCAGTTGGCGACCCGCCCGCGAATGATCGTATCGAGCTCTTCCTCGGTTTCAAGAACCTTGGTGATCAACTTCCTCGCAAACTCGAATGTTGCGGGATCCTTCTTCAGTTCTGAAACCACATAATCGATGATTGGCTCGATGGGATCGCGGGAGATCTCGTGTGCGTACAGCGCCTGGAGGACTTTTTCACGGACCACGCGTCTCTTCGAAGCCATGGACTATCTCCCTCCCCGGCTTCGCTCACCGAGGCGTCCCGCAAATTCGCTTTTCCCCGCATAAATCTGTTTAATTCTCGCAACGGACTCGATACGCGCTTCCGCAAGCTTGTTTGCGGCGACTGATGTGGGGATATTCTCCTTCTTCGCCAGGGCAAAGATCGCGTGAAGAATGTCATAGATTCCCTCAGCTTGCTTCAAAGCCCGTTCCTCCTGATATCCCTCGAGTTCATTGGCCACATTCATCAGCCCGCCGGCATTGATGGCATAATCAGGCGCATAGAGAATCCCGCGTTCCATGAGCATTCCCATATGCTTCTTTTCGTCAAGAAGCTGATTATTGGCTCCTCCGGCAACGATGCGGACCTTAAGCTGGGGTATCGTTTCGTCGTTCAGAATGCCCCCCAGAGCGCACGGCGCAAAAACATCTCCCCGAACGGAATAGATTCTTTCGGGCTTCACATACGTGGCTTTGACCGACTTTGCGAGTTTGCGTGCTTTGGCCTCAAAAATATCCGTCACAACAATCTTTGAGCGCTCGCCGGCCAAATGCGAGCACAGATATGACGCCACGTTTCCCGCTCCCTGCACAATAACGGTCTTCCCTGCAAGGGAATCGTTTCCAAACACCTCCTTGCAACAGGCTTTCATCCCGACAAAAACGCCGAGGGCGGTCACCGGCGAAGGATCTCCGCTTCCACCCAGAGCGCGCGATATACCTGTCACATACTTTGTTTCCATTCTCACCCACTCCATCTCCCTCACTGTCGTACCGACATCTTCCGCAGTGATATACCGTCCCCCCAGTCCCTCCACAAATCGACCGTAGGTACGAAACAATTCTTCGGTTTTCTCTTTGTTCGGATCTCCGATGATAACGGCCTTTCCTCCGCCGAGGTTCAAACCTGCGATCGCGGCCTTGTAGGTCATTCCCCGCGAAAGCCTCAGGACATCGCGCAACGCCTCCTCGGTGTTCGCGTAGGTCCACATACGGGCGCCACCCAGGGCCGGTCCAAGCGAGGTGTTATGAATGGCAATGATCGCGTTCAATCCGGCCTTTGGATCGGAACAAAACACAACCTGTTCGTGACCGCGTCCATTCAGTTCTTCGAAAACATTCATCGTTTATCCTTGTTCATGATCAGCGCAGTATCGAGAAATACTCTGGGCCTTCCGGTTTCCGGACCGGGTTCTACAGTCACAGGTACTCCAAAAACGCGTTGAATGAGTTCCCGGGTCAGCACACCTTCCGGCGATCCCAGGGCCCGTACACGGGCACCAGTGCCAGTCGGACCCTGCTCTCCCAGGACAAGGACGCGATCGCTGAAACCGGAAGCGAGGTTCAGATCGTGAGAAACCGAAATAATGGTTAGTCCGCGTTCTTCATTCAAGCGCCGAAGGATTCCGAGAACACCAGCCTGGTGGGAAAGATCAAGGTGGGCATTGGGTTCGTCGAGCAGCAGAAGCGAGGGCTCCTGGGC
>JACQPU010000304.1 GCA_016207365.1 Ignavibacteriales bacterium
ACCTTGCACGTGACCTCATTCGCGTCGACAAGAAACCCGATGTAACCGAGGAGTTCGAAGAGATGCATCTGACGCCCCGTGAATTGGACCTCAAGATTCAGCATGGGGAGCTGTGGGATGGAATGACATTGGCGGCGTGGGCACTTGCGAGAAGCAAGATCTGAAAATTCGAAACACTAATATCTAAATGCGAAACAAAAACTAAATTCTAAGTTCAAAACCTCATGAGGCGAGGCGTTTAGAAATTAGGATTTCGCATTGGTTTGAGATTTCGTATTTGATATTTAGAGATTTCCCCATGTTTAACAAAGCCATCATCCTCTTCACCCTTTACGCATTCCCCTTTCCCCGCTTGGCAGTATCACAGGTAACCGTTGGAGCCGATCGTCTCCTTTCTGATGAATTCCGCCTCATACGCGGGAAGCGCATCGGCCTTGTGACCAATCACACAGCGCTCCTTCGTAACGGAGTTCACCTTGCGGATTCTCTGGCCCGCCACTCCGACGTCAGGCTTGTTGCTCTCTTTGGACCGGAACACGGAGTCCGGGGTGAAGCAGCGGCGGGGGCCGTTGTTGATGATACGGTGGATGTGCGAACAGGCGCGCACATATACTCTCTCTATGGGAGAACCTACAAACCGACGCCGGAGATGCTCTCCGGCGTTGAAGTACTTCTCTATGATGTTCAGGACGTGGGTACGCGCTTCTATTCGTACATCAGTACCATGACCTACGCGATGGAGGCCGCGGCAGAAGCTGGAATTCCATTCATTGTTCTCGATCGGCCGAATCCGCTCACGGGCTCGCGGGTTGAAGGATTTGTCCTGGACGATTCCTTGAAATCATTCGTCGGTCTCTATCCTATCCCGATCGTCTACGGCATGACCCCTGGTGAACTCGCGGCAATGATCAATGGTGAGGGATGGCTGCGCAATGGCGTCAGGGGGGACCTTACCGTCGTCCGGATGTCGGGATGGACCCGGACGATGTGGTACGATCAAACGGGCCTCCCGTGGCTCCCTCCTTCTCCAAACATGCGCACGCTCGAAACAGCCATCGTCTATCCGGGGAGCTGCCTTCTTGAGGGGACAAACCTTTCCGAAGGGAGAGGTACAGACCGTCCTTTCGAAAACGTGGGCGCACCTTTTATTGACGGAAAATGTTGGGCTGAAGAGCTGAACGCACTGAAACTCCCGGGAGTGCGCTTTGATGCAATCACGTTTAGACCAAACGCATCCAAGCACGCCGGAAGCGAGTGCGGTGGAGTGAAGATTTCAGTCATCGACAGAAAAGAGTTTCAGCCCGTGAAAACCGGCCTGGCGTTGCTCTCCACTGCCCGGCGTCTGTATCCGTCGGATTTTCAATGGTACCGGCGATCGATCGACCGCCTTGCGGGCAGCGTGCTGGTCCGGACAATGATTGAAACGGGAGAACGGTCTGACCGCATCCTTGACCTGCATGCGAAACGGGTCGAGGAATTCGTGCGGCGCAGGACCTCATATTTGACATACTGAGTATCTTGATTCTCTCTCCCAGGGTGAATATCTTTTTTTGCGATGAGTAGACGAAAAGCACAATCACGCCCGCGTTCCTCAACCGAGGGGCAATACAAACTTCTGTTTGCGGCTCATCCTCTCCCCATGTGGGTGTACGACCTCGAGACACTTGCATTTCTCGCAGTGAACACAGCGGCTGTCGAGAAATACGGATACACGGAGGAAGAATTTCTTTCCATGACGATTAAATACCGGGAACAGTTGGAGGAACTCGTGCGGCAGCGTACGGAACAGCTGGAGGGGGTCAACCGGGAACTCGAGGCGTTTTCGTATTCGGTCTCGCACGATCTCCGCGCGATGATCATACTGCTGCAAGGGCCCGCTTCAAGTCCTCCCTAATGTCCTCCACGTCCTCAATCCCAACCGAAAGGCGGACGAGGCCGTCCGTTATCCCGATCGCTTTTCGCTGTTCGGGACTGATAAACGAGTGTGTCATGGTGGCGGGATGAGAGATCAGGGTTTCGACCCCTCCCAGGCTCTCGGCAAGAGCGCATAACCGGACCCGCTTCAGAAACGACTTCGCATTGTCAAGAGACCCAAGGTCGAAGGAAATCATTCCGCCAAACCCCCGCATCTGCTTCCTGGCAAGCCTGTGCTGAGGATGTGACACCAATCCGGGGAAATTCACCTTCTTTACCTTCCGGTGCTTTGCCAGGAACTCCGCAATATCGACCGCGTTGCGGTTATGACGGTCCATACGGACCGCGAGAGTCTTGATTCCTCGGAGGCACATCCAGGCCTCGAACGGACTCATGATCCCTCCGATGGATTTCTGCAGAAACCGAAGACGCTCCGATGTTTCCTTATCGTTCAACACTATCAACCCGCCCAGCATATCGCTGTGACCATTGAGATACTTCGTGGCGCTGTGGACAACAACATCAATTCCGAACTCAAGCGGGTTTTGCAAATACGGGGTGGCAAATGTGTTGTCAACAACGGAGATCAACTTCTTTTTCTTAGCGTACGCCGCCACGCCCGCGAGGTGTGTGATTTCCATCGTGGGATTCGTGGGGGTCTCGATGTAGATCATCCTCGTATTCGGCCTCACGGATTTTCTCACAGTATCGAGATCGGTGGTGTCAACGAAGGAGAAATCGAGATTGAAATTGGTGAGAATGCTCTGACCGAGTCTGTAAACCCCCCCATAGACATTGTGCGATGCAACGACATGATCGCCCGATTTCAGGAGGGCAAAGAGCGTGGAAATTGCCGCCATGCCGGAGGCAAACGCCAGGCCCTCGTTTCCTCCTTCCAATGCGGCGATCTGACGCTCGAGCACCGTCCGGGTAGGATTCGAGACGCGGGCGTACTCATAGCCCTTGTTTTTCCCAAGTTCCTGCTGAACGTAGGTGGACGTCAGATGAATCGGTGTCATGATGGAGCCGTAGGTTGGATCCGGCTCGATGGCGGCGTGAATTGCCTTGGTGGAGAATCCCATGAAAGAGCTCCCTTTACGCTAGATACTCACTGATGCTCACAGATACTCGCGGATATGTTATGAGAATGAGTAGAAGAAACAACTGAATCATTTCGTCAGGATTAATCGTCTAATAGTGACACGTTGTCCAAAATTAATGATTAGTCCGAGTTGGAATCGCGTGTTTTTCAGATAGCCAAGAACTTGCGCAATATGGTCTTTCGTAATTGAGCGAGTTGCCTTCACTTCGACGATGATTCTCTCTTCCGCAAGGATATCCACCCGTTGTGTTCCGACGGCCTTGTTCTCGAAGAATACTCTGAGATCCTTTTGTTGTTCAACATTTAGGCCGAGTGCTCGAAGTTTGAGAACCAGCGCATTCTCAGATGTCATTTCACTCAACCCCTTGCCCAGCGCATTATGTATTGTAAAGGATGCCCCGATGACGAGTCTTGTCAAGTCTTCATAAAGATAGCCCATTTTCCCCCCCTTGAATGTCCTGCTAATGGTCGTTTGTCGTACTCATTCTCCTAACCCATCAGTGA
>JACQPU010000305.1 GCA_016207365.1 Ignavibacteriales bacterium
CTGCGGGCAGGCAGGCATCCAATTTAGAATTTAGACTGGGTCCCGGTCAGCCCCGTACTATGCGTGGATCTTTCTCCGCCTGTACGCCTCGGTGGCTCCCAGGCCAGCCAGCCCGGCGAGGACAACAATGTTGGACCATAGACTGAGCTGCTGTCCGAGCAAGAAACTACGCGGCTCAAACCGCATGGTCACGGTATGCTCGCCTGGTGGCACGACAACTCCGCGGAACAAGTAGTTCAAACGCAAGATTGGCGTTTCTACTCCATCAACAAACGCCTTCCAGCCCTCAGGATACCACGCTTCGCTGAGAAAGAGAAGGTTGTTCCCACCGGCCGTTACGGAGAGCGAGAGATCTTGAATTCCCAGGTGTGTTACCTCGACCTTGTTTGTCGGAAGGGCCGGTTCAACGGTAATCCCCGGATCCTGGAGTACGTATGCAACTGAGCGCGGATTAAACGACGCAGTGGCGATCCTTTCGAGTATTGTCCGGGCATCCGCCACCTCGAGTCGGCTGACAAAAAAGGCCCTGGGATACACGAGCCTGTTCACATAGACCTTGCGATCAGGACCGTCATAGGCAAGACCAAGGTACGCGGTTGTGTCGGGCCGATTTGTGATGATGTACTTTACGTTCATCAATTGCCAGAGTACCGGGTTTCGCAGGCCGACTACATCGACCATATCCTGGTACGCACGCATTTTTGCTCCCTGATATCCAAACGCGCTATGAATCCGCCAGTAGGCGAGACTGTTGTCGTACGGCGGCTGGCCGTTGACAAATTCGAGAACGCGGTAGGCAGTCGTGTCCTGTAGCAGAAACTTTACATGCTCCGGTTGCACGAATATTTGCTCTCCTTCGCGCCGGTCTTGCGGGGTCATCGGTCTGTAATTGATGCGCCAGAGATCGAGCACGAGGGCTCCAAGAAGGACAATGGCCAGGAGGGAATATCCGATTTTTCGTTGAGCGAAGTACGCGAGCCCTCCAAGTGTCGCCAGCAGGGCAACAAGTCCAATTGTAATGTCGCCCTGTACAAGGGTGACGATGAACGAATACAGTTCTTCGACAACGCCGGGTTGAAGCTGACCGTACGAATGGGAAAGTTGAGTGCCCACCTGCTTGGGGGTAACGAACATCCCATAGATGCCCCGCACAAGTCCCTTTCCTGCAAAGGTCAAAATCAACAGCGCCGCCAGTGTCACCAATCCCCATTTCCATCGCTTGAGATTCGTGAACACAAGATCCCGTTGCTGAATAGTCCGTGCGACGAAATACGAGGCAAGGATCGGAAAGGCAATATGCACGAGTGCAAGAATCATCGCGGGGACGCGGAGCTTGTTGAATAATGGGAACACGGCATACATCGGATCATACAGAACAGGAAATTCCCTCCCAAAAGCGATGACAAGGGAAAGAATGCTCACGATGGTGAGGAATTGCACGAACGGTTCCTTCCGAAACAGAATCATGGAAAGAATGGCAAGCAGCGTGATGGCTACTCCCATGTACGGAGGTGTTTCAATGTACGGCTGGGGACCAACGTACGTGTTGAGGCGAACCGGATTGCCCTGAGTCAGGATGCCGGCGTACGTCGTGGAACCAAATCCGTACCAGGAGGGGACCAGAAGGGTCATGATTTCCTGGGGTGGAAACGACCAGTTGGTTGCGTAATCGTAGTCCAGAGCGCCGGAAGGGGTTTTTGCGTTACTCGCCGTTATGGAACTCGCACCTCTGATTGAATAAGGAAGGTATTCCCAGGTGGACAGGTAACTGTCGGCTGTCATCAGGAGGGCGACCGCGGTGGCTCCGATGAGAACGAGACCTGAATGGATGTAACTCTTCCATTCTTCTTTCTTTTTAAGGGCCCGCAGGATGAAATACAGATAGTACACGCCGAATGCGAAATAGGCATAGAAAACCATCTGCGCGTGGCCGGGGACAAACAGGAAATGAACGACGATTACCAGAGTGAGGGCCTCGATCCATCGGAAGCGCTCGCGCAGCCTTTCGACGAGAAGAAGTATGAAGGGGAAAAATGCGAGGACCGGCATCTTCGTCATGTGCCCGACCATCACCCAGACAATGAACGTTGTCGAAAACATTGCTGCCATCGCGCCGAACAATGAAGCGAGCCGGCTTTCGGTGAGACGGAGGATCAGGAGGTACATACCAACGCCGAAGATCATATAGTACAGGAGCACCCACCCGATTGCCGAATCGAAGAGCAGCCACTGAAGCGCGTTCGATGCTTTCACCAGGAGATACGTCGAAAAGTCGAACAGTCGCTCGCCATGAACTGTGGCGCTGGCATATCCCGGCATACCGCAAAAAATGTAAGGGTTCCAAAGCGGAAAGATCCCCTGCTCTTCGGCATCGGCAAGGAGCGTTTGAAAGCTCATGGATGCCACGGCGTCGGGGGGATAGAACGACTTCTCCTGGAAGACCACCTCCTGGAAAAACAGGATCAACGAGAGGGCAATCGTTGCTATGGCGGCAGGGGTTTGCAGGCGCTCAGGAATGAACGCAGCGGGTTCGGCGGACTTCGAGCCGGCCCGTTGCCGGGAATTCTTCGCGTCGCTCATACGGTCATGCGGATTGAGGGGCAGCGGTGAGGGTTTGCGAGTACCAGCGGATCGTAGTTTCGATCCCGTCGCGGAGCGATATTGCGGGTTTCCACCCTATGGCTGTGATCCGTGACGTATCCAGCAGTTTTCGCGGGGTTCCGTCGGGGCGTGTGCGATCGAATACCACTTCACCCGGGAACTTCGTTAGATCCTGCATGAGGGAGGCAAGCTCTGCAATTGTGAGATCATTGCCGGTCCCTACGTTGATGAGTTCTCCAATGTCGGCCGGTTCTCTGCCGATCAGCTTCATGCACGCCTCGGCGAGGTCGTCAACGTGGAGAAACTCCCGCCGCGGTGTTCCGCTTCCCCACAGGGAAACTCGTTCAGGCGTCACGCCGATGCTTTTCAGGAACCGCTTGACCTCTGCGGCGGATGTCGTTGATGTGAATCCAAATCCCAATGCACGGGCCTGTACATCCTGCAACAAACTCTCGTCGTCCCCCTCGGCCATGAACCGGGCAAGGAGGAACTTGCGGATCAGGCCGGGGAGAACATGTGAAGTCTCCAGATTGAAATTGTCGTGCGGGCCGTAGAGGTTCGTCGGCATGGCTGAAAGAAACTTCGTGCCGTGTTGGCGATTGTATGAATCGCAAAGCTTGATGGCCGCGATTTTGGCGATTGCATACGGTTCATTCGTCTGTTCCAGCACTCCCGTAAGCAGGGAATCTTCGCGCAACGGTTGGACGGCGTTGCGCGGGTAAATGCAGGATGAACCCAGGTTCAGCAACCGCTGCACACCGGAAGTGTATGCGGCATGAATCACATTTGCCGCAATCATCAGATTGTCGTAAATGAAAGTAGCGCGGTAGGTATTGTTGGCAAGAATTCCCCCCACGCGGGCTGCGGCAAGAAACACGATGTCAGGTTTCTCCCGTGTGAAGAATCTCTGGACCGAGTCTTGGTTGCGCAGGTCAAGATCACTGCTGGACCGAAGAACGAGATTGGAGTATCCCAGGGTTTTTAATTTCCGGACAATCGCCGATCCCACGAGGCCGGAGTGCCCGGCTACATAGATTTTTGTGTTCTTATCCAACCTCGTGCCTGATTTTTTCCAGAAGCGTCAAATCATGGGTCGTCCACGAAAAGCCAAGCGACTGTACGCGGGTGATTCCGTCACCAGGTGGTGTCAACCCCTGTGCCAGCATGTCATGATCAACCAAGATTTGCACCAAATCATCAAAGGAAACGCGCGGCGACCATCCAAGCGCCTTTTGCGCTTTGGAGCTGTCGGCCTTGAGTGCATGCACCTCCGTCGGTCGGAAATACTTGGGATCGATCTCAACGATGACAGTGCCCTGTTTCAGGGGCGAGCCGGAGGGAGCACCGGCAACCAGTCCTTGTTCCTTCAATCCCGATTCCCTCCATTCGATGTTCACTCCTGCATACGCAAACGCCGCTTCGAGAAACTCCCTGACGGAATATGATGAGCCCGTACCCACAACAAAATCACCGGATTCCTGAAGCTGGAGCATTTTCCACATGATCTCAACATATTCCGGGGCGAATCCCCAGTCGCGTTTTGCATCGAGGTTTCCAATGAACAGCTTTTTCTGTGCACCACTGAGAAGCGATGCCAGAGCCCGGGTTATTTTTCTGGTGACAAACACCTCTCCACGACGGGGGCTTTCATGATTGAAAAGAATACCGTTCGTGGCAAACAGATTGTAGGCCTCGCGGTAGTTGA
>JACQPU010000308.1 GCA_016207365.1 Ignavibacteriales bacterium
CAAAAGCGGCGTGGCGGTGGGTGTATTAAAGGGCGCGACGGACCGAGTGATCGTCATTGGCGGACACATCGACTCGGCCAGCCCGGATATTCCGGGTGCTAATGATGACGGATCAGGGTCGGCCGCGGTGATTGAACTGGCAAGGGTGTTGAAATTACGGAATGACGGATCAATAAGCCAACGAGTCAACGAGGCAACGATTGTTTTTGCGCTTTTCGGCGGCGAGGAACAGGGGCTTGTTGGTTCACGGTACTTCGTCAAGCACTTTGACCGGATGGACAAGGTCGATCTCATGCTTCAAATCGACATGACGAACGGATCGGAATGGCTCCTTCCGCTCGTTGACGCCGGGGAACGCAGCAGTCCTGAATGGCTTGTGCGAGCCGCGTACGAGGAATTCCACGCCCTCGGATACGGGGGGATGTCATTTCCCACGCACTTCTACGCATTTACGCGGGCGATGCCGGGAGGGGGAATCGGATCGGATCATCAGCCTTTCCTCGAGAAGGACATCCCGGCGATTGATTTTACTTCTGACGTAACGGATCCGATTCACACCCCACAGGATAATCTTGAAAATTTCATTGCAAGCGGATTGAAACGGTCGGGGGATCTTGTCTATAATCTCGCTGTGCGCTTCGACAAGGAAACTCCCGAAGAACGCACTGGCTCTTATTATTTGATCCAATGGGGATCAATCCTCCTTTTTTTCCCTCCGATTGTTCTCTGGTTGTTTCTGCCTGTTGCCATATCGCTTGCCGTCTATGCCTTGCTGGAAATCCGCAAACGGCGCGTCCCGGAGGAACCAAAGAGAAAGATTCCCGGGCTCAAGCTGTTTCTTCTGATGATCATCATTCAAACCTGTGTCTGGACCTCGGAAAATCTCGTCGGTCTTTTTGCGGGACAACGGTTCCCCTGGGTCAATGATCCCGACGGCTATTTCATTCTTGGGCTTCTGGCCGGCGTCTTCGGAATCTGGTTAAGCATCCTTGTTGGAAAGAGCTTCAATCTTACCAACGTTGCCTATCGGTATGCTCTGCGAAGCTCGGTGTTTCTCGCCGTTATCGTGCTCATTTTGTCGCTTGTCTCGATCAAGCTCGCTGTCTATCCGGCGATGGCTCTGGCCTTTCTTGCGCTTTCGTACCTCGTGCGTCAGCGTTTTGTCCGTCTGCTGTTGTGGCTCTTTTCGACCCATTTCATGTTCCGACTGATCTTTTCCGAGGGATTTTACCTCTTTGCGCGTCTGATGGCTCAGGTTCCGGCGGAGGGTATGGTGCCGTTTTACATCCATATGTTCTTCATCCTGTTCTTTTCCATCTGGTCATTCCCTTTTCTTCTCGGCTTTGCCGCCATCCGGTCGGACTCTCCGTCTGAGATACAATGGCTTTCGGCGTTTGGCAAACCCGCGGGCGGCATTGTTACGGCAGCGGCCGTTCTGGTGTGCGCTTTTTATCTTTCCACCCAACCGGCGTATTCGGATCGATGGAATCAGATCGTCACAGTGCGCCAAACCATGAATTTTGAGACGGGGAAGGGACTGGTCAACCTCTCGAGCCCCGATTACCTTGATGGCGCCCGGGTTACCGCGGCAGGAAAGGATACGGTGTTTGAGGGACGCGTGACAACGGCAAGGCTGGCGGAATTCAATGCGGCAGATCACGACTGGATTCAGGTGAGCAGATCCGTTCAAACGCGCAAAGACTCAGCCACGACGTTTACGATGAATCTCAAGATCCAAATGCCAACCAGGCCTTACATGCTCACCGTTCGGTATGCGGGAGGAAAGGAAACGCCTGCGAATGTCACAACGCCGTTTGTATGGTCCCCCGGACCAGGCAGCATTTCGTTCCGCTGGTACTCATTTCCCGATACGCTGATCTTTCTGCCTGTTTCGTTTACTATTGTGGGAAGCGACAGTGTACGCGAATACATCGAAGCCACGTTTCTCGAGCAGGCGATCCCCGTCGAGGTACAAAAGGAATCTACGTCCACGGTGAGCAGAACAGTGGTGGAAAAGACAGCGGTCATCCGGCACAGACCTTAGGAAACGGCGGGATCTTGATCAGACGCGCTCGATCAGCGCCACGCACTCGATATGGTAAGTGTGGGGAAACATGTCGACAGGTTGGAGTTTCAGGAGACGGTACCGGCCTCTGCACAGGAGCGCGACATCGCGGGCCTGTGTTACCGGATTGCAGCTAATGTACACGATGCGCGGAACGTCGAGCTTCAGAATTCCATCCACAACACCGGGATGCATACCGCTTCGGGGGGGATCGATCAGAAGAACGTCCGGTTTCGGAAACGATTTCATCCAGCCTGTGTCCTTTGTCAGCCGATCCTTCATGTCGCCCACCAGAAATGCACAGTTCTTTACGCCATTGTTCCGTGTGTTCAATTCCGCATCGCGCACCGAGCGCTCCAATGAATCGATCCCAACGACATTCGCCGAACGATCGGAAATAAAGAGGGCAATCGTACCGGTTCCACTGTAGAGATCGAACACGGTTTCCGCACCTGTCAGACCCGCGAACTCTCTTGCCACTCCGTACAGTTTCTCCGCCTGCGCTGTGTTTGTTTGAAAAAACGAGGCTGCGGAGATCATGAACATGTGTCTGCCAAGCTTCTCGCGGATCACGCCGTCGCCATAGATTACTTGCTCGCGGTCGCCGAAGGCAATTTGGGCCTTTTGCTCGTTAATTGTATTAACGACGGTCGTAACGGACGGGACCTCCCTCCGGAGTTCTTTCGCGTATTGCCTCATGACGTTGGGCCGGTCCTCAAACGTGACCAGATTCACCATCAGGTCGCCGGTGCGTTTGCTCTGACGAACAACGAGAAACCGGAAGTAGCCGGCGTGCGCTTCGCTGGAATACACGGGAAGTCCGCTTGCGCGCGCAAACGCGCGGGTGAAATTAAGAATTGAGGTTGATTCCACGGATTGCAGGTGACATTCCTGGATATCAAGGACCTTGTCGTATCGACGCGGAACGTGTAGTCCGAGGTAGACAGGAGGTTGCGGTGCGAAGTCCTGGGAAATTGTCGATTTCCGATTTTCGATTTCCGATTTCCAATTCTTCTCCGAAAACGAAAATTCCATCTTGTTCCGATAGAAGAAGATCTCGTCGGAGCCGATGATGGGCAAAACGTCAGGACTCCTGAAGCCGCCGATGCGTTCAAACGATTCGCGAACCTGTTGTTCCTTGAAACGCAACTGGGCACTGTAATCGACATGCTGCCATTTACACCCTCCGCATGTTCCGACATACGGGCATCGCGGTGACACGCGCAGGGGTGACGGAGTAACGAGCTGCAGGATCTTCGCCTCGCCGTGCTGCTTTCTTGTCTTGATGATCCTCACCAGGGCAACATCGCCCGGAACGGCTCCTTCCACAAACAGTACGTAGCCATCCACACGCGCTACGGATTTCCCTTCGAAGGCAGCGGAGGAGATTTCAACGGTGAGTTCGTCGTTTTTACGAGGAGGGATCATGAAGTTTCACGTTTCAGGTTTCAGGTCCCCCTTCCAGAGATCCTCTTCATCACCCACTGCTCTCACAACCTTAAACCTGGAACTTGTCCCGAAGGCCTGTCCCCGCCTCATACGAAAACAAAGGAGGCGGGCAAGCGCCCTACGACGATCAATGAGGCAGGCGGGGACCCCCTCGGGGGAACCTGGAACCTTACATGCTAAACCAATAGCTAACCTTCAACAACAACACGTTGCTCATGGGCAGCGAAAACACGTTGCCGAAATCCTCACTGAGACTGGTCCCATACTATCCATGGTTTCCATCGCGGGCTTGCGACCAGACGAGGAACAGCGTACTGCCGGGCAGGTATTCCCACCTGAGCACGACATTTGAATTCAGCACAAGCCGGTTGAACTCAGGCCAGGAAAATGTGCTCAGGGGAGCAAACGTATCTGACGTTACCATCTCCGCAAAGTTTTCATACCGGCCCTTGGCAAAAAAGAGCTGAAGATAAAGCTGAAGTGTGAGGTCTCTGGCAAAAACAAACGATCCTCGCGTGGTGAAGTTCCACTCACTCGTGGTTCGTTCGCCAAAAACGGTCGTTACGCTTGATGGCCCCGGAATGTTCGCCACCCATGCCAACAGGCGCGCCTGGCGTTTGTGCGCAAGAGCAAGATTCATGGTAACCGAGCTTGCGAGCTTCAGTTCCAGATCCAGGCCGGTCCTGAACGACGTTGCGGACCGTGAATCCTCCCCGAGACCGACGGACACTTCTCCCACAATGTCCTGGCGGGGATCCGATTCAATGGCAAGTTCCAGTTCCCTGTTTACCGCGCGGCGGAACAATCCGTACCCGCGCGTTTCCCGATCGTCGTACTTGCCCTGATCCACCGAGCCCTGGGCTTCAATCTCCCAGAAACTCGGGAGCATAACATAGCCCCTCAGTGCATACGAGTTGTAGAGCTCGGCTCCGTCAAAATTGTACCGGCGATGGAAGGACAGACCGACGTTGTAGATGCGCTTCCATGAAGTGACCTCGTCGTCTCTATACAGAAGCTCGCCACTGCCCCCGTAGTCGTTTGGACGGCGGAAGAAACCGATGTCATTAATGTTGAATTTCTTCGATGTAAAATCGACGCCGAGGTTCCAGCGCCAGTGAACGCCGCCATCCTTGTTGACTCCCAGTTTGCCCGCCGCCCCATCCAGACGCTCGCCCGCACGCCCGGTCGACCGTGATCCGGCCAGAAAACCGTCGACTCTGTAGGTGCTGTTATCAAATTTGAGGCTCCAGTCAGTTCCGGCGGTCATTGCCGGAATTCCGCCTTTCCGATGTACCGCCGTCACAATCATCCCTGCGTTGGAATTCTCAAGCACATCCTTGCGGAGCCGGATCAGGCTGTAATTGGTCAGCGGCTCGACAACGCGCACGGACTTGTTTCCCGCCGAGTCCACCAGCGTTGCCGTTTCCTCTGCAGTCACAGCTTCCAGTACGCCAATGGATAAACCATCCGACTTGCCGGAAATCTTCGCTGCGCCCAGGATGGTCGCCGTACGCGGCGGCTCCTCGTAATAGCTTCCGGGCGGAGCCTCAACGTTGATCGCCTTTCCAACGCGACGCGAATAGAACAGGCCCGGCCCAAACTCCCCGCCGAAGGTCGTGAACCGGAGAATTTGCGATCCTTCGATGAAAAAGGGCCTTTTCTCCGGATAGAATGTCTCGAGCGTGCTGAGATTGAGCACCGCCGGATCGGCCTCCACCTGTCCGAAATCTGGATTGAATGTCGCATCAATGGTCAGTGAGGATGATGGGCGGATTTTCGCGTCCATGCCCAAATTCGACGTGAACTCCCTCCCGCTCGGCACCGAAAGGGAACGCGGTGCAAAGCGATTTGATCCCACCGCGTAGGGAAGTAATTCGATGCGGCTCGGACCCGGAAGCCCGCTCAGGCCTTCAAGGTGTCCGAATTTCGAAACAAAGCCGCTCTCACTTTTTCCGATCAACACCCAATGCTGGACTTCATAGAGTCTTGAAATATAGCGGATGAACTGGACGCCCCATTCCTGAGATTCGGCGTCGGAAAAGCGCAGAACCTTGAACGGAATCCGAAGCTCGGCCGTCCATCCTTCCGGCGTAATCTGCACCTCCGACTCCCACACCACATCCCACGAAGCATCCTCTTCCCGTCCGTCATTGGCGATGAGAATATCGATTTTCACGCCGGCAGCATTCACCGTGAATTCAAACGCCGTCTGGTGGTCATGGTAGCTGTCGAATCTGACCGAAAACCAATCTGATTCAACCTGATCATCGCGCCGGGCAAGACGTGCCACGATGGCAGAGGGATCTGCATCGAACATCGTTACTCCGACATAGAGAGCCTCGCTGTCGTACATGATGCGGACTTCTGTCGGCTGGGTACCGGGTTGTCCTTCGAGCGGAAGGTATTGCAGAAACCCGGTTGCCGGCCTGGTCAGCGACCATTCGGATTCATTGAGGACACCATCAATTCTCGGGGCATTATCAACGCGCACAGCGGTGACGCGTTTCGATCCACTTCCCGCGGGTACAAGAGATGGCAGGAGAAGAAAAATGGAAATGAGAATTTTCGAATCCATTCCGGAAAATTACGGCAAGAAGAGAAGAAATTCAATGGAATACCAAGGCTCCTCACTGAAAAACACAAAACCTCCGATCGTTACATGACCGGAGGTCTTGGATTTGCACTGCCGAACTCGGAATTAGCGATGCAGCTTTCGGATTTCGATGTTTGAATTGACGGTTTCGAGCAGAATCTTCTCCCCGCCGCCATTCAGAACATAGGTTGCGCGGATTTCCTCGTATTCATCATCCTTCCGATACGTTGTTGCCGTGAAATCCGAACGAATCTCATAGCGTTCCTTTCGTGAGCCCCACCGGCCTTCGATCCGGATAATGGCCTCAATGGTGGCCTTTGCATTCTCCGGAACTGCCAGGCGGATATTGCCTCCTGCGGTTTTTAATTCACTGCTGCCTCTGCCCGTGGGAATCAGCTCCGCACGAATGTCCCCTCCTGCCGTTTTCGCTTCGATGGATCCGGAAATACTCTCCAGCTCAATGTCCCCTCCCGCCGTACCGGCATTCACGCGTCCGCTCGCCCCGCGCAGAACGATATTACCGCCTGCCGTCCGCAGCCGCGCGTCGCCGGAGACTTTTCCGACCCGCACATCGCCGCCCGCAGTGGAAACATTGGCTTCTCCTCCCACGTCACCGATCTGAATATCGCCGCCGGAGGTCTTCGCTTCGAGCTTCCTTCCGACACTTTCCACCTTGATATCGCCTCCGGACGTCCGCACGTTTGCCTCACCCTCCACCTTTCGGATCTCAATATCGCCGCCGGATGTGCTTAACTCGGCGTTTCCGCTGATATCGCCAACCCGGATATCACCGCCGGACGTCGAGACATCCACCGTACCGGTGACATTGTTCAGCTTAATATCGCCACCCGATGTAGATCCCTCAATCCGCCCGTTTACCCCACCGGTAACCTCCAGGTCACCGCCAGAAGTCTTCATGGTGACGTTGAATTCCGACGGGATGCTTATCTCAAATCGCGGGCTACCATTCCAGCCGTCCCAGCCGCCGCGGGGACGAAATTCCACGCGAATAGTGTTGCCCGATTGGGTCATCCGGAGCCGGTCGAGGTCTTCTTCATCGATTCCTTCAGCTCGTACGTGCACCTCGTTCTTTGTCCACGGATTGATGCGGATGTCGCCTGTACGGACCGACACTTCGAGTTGCCCGCCTTTGGAGACCGTAAACGTGCGTTCCCGAATTCCTTTTTCTTCAACGTCCCGTTTCTGTGCGGGAGCCACAAGGACGAACACAAGAAGCGCCGCGATCATTGTCATGCATGGTTTCATTGTTGTCGAACCTCCTCAAAGACCGCCCGGGCTCGAAGCCGGACGTATCGGTTGTTATCGGTTTTCATTTTCTTCTGCAGAATGTCCAGAAGCTGCTCGTCCGAAGCGGTCATCTGGTCCCTTGCCGCTGCCAGATGATTTATGGCGTCCACGCGAAGACCTTCACTCCTATCCTTGCTCAGGACGTACAACAATCCGTCTTTGATCGAATCGTCGAACGGGAATCTCATCAGCGCCTTCATCGCTTCCTTGCGGACGCCTGGATTATCGTCGAACTTCATTGCATCGATCAGAGCACGCTTGACTTCGTCACCCGACGCCGGTTTCCCCGCCTTGTTGATCTGGATCTGCGATGTGATCGCGCTGACCGCCCGCAGACGGACACCGGGATTCTCTTCTGTGATCAGGGCCCGCGTGAGAACGCTCTGAATGCCCGGGTCGTTCGGACTTCCCTTCACTCTTACAGGAGTAACGGCATCAAACGAGAATTCAATTTCACCGTCTGACGGATCCGCATCGTCAAACCGCACATTCATGATGCGGGCATCGCCTCGTGTGACATCGGTGTCTTCGGAGACGGCTTTCAACGCGATCCCCGATGGTCCTTCCGGAGACGAAGAGACAAGGTATCCTGCAAAAAACCCCACTGCAATCGTCGACGCACCCGCAAGCGACCATTTGGCCCACGGCGCCAGGAAGCTGTCAAGTGCTTCCGTTATCTTGTCGGCAAACGATGCACGCATGCGCTCGGTTCTCAACGCGGCGCGAAGCTCCATGCGGGCTTCCTGAAGAACGTTATCCGTAACCTGTACGCGCCGGGCATCTGTCAGAGATGCACGAAAGGCTTTCAAGTCTTCCAATTCCGCGCGACACTCTGCGCACGACGCAAGATGCTCCTCCAGCAATGCGCGCTCGTCATCCTCCAGGTCGTCATGGATCAGCAGGTAAAGCCACTGTTTGAATTCTGTGTGGGTCATGGCAGTGTTTCCTGATTAGGGTTGTTCCTCGTGATGCAAATGTTTCAATTGATCCCGCATTTTCCGCGTCGCGGTAAACAGGTATCGCTTCACCGTACCCTCGCTGCATTTCATCATCCGGGCTATTTCGCGAATCTTGTATTCCTCGAAATGTTTCAGCGTGAACACCATTCGTTGCCTGGGGGACAGGGCCTTCAGCGCATCTTCGATATGCGCCGAGATCTCCGATCCGAGCGTCGGGTCGTCCGACCTTGCATTACTTTGCACTCCGTGCGCCTCATCATCGCCTTCATCGGAGTGAAGCGAGGCATGGGCATGACGTTTTCGCCTCGACCGATGACTCAGGCAAACGTTCGTAGCGATTCTGTACAGCCACGTTGAAAACTCGCTCCGATGCTCAAACTTCTTCAAGCCGCGGTAAACACGGAGGAACACTTCCTGATAAATGTCCTTTGCATCATCGGAGCTGTTCACATAAGAAGCAGCCATCGACAGTACCTGCTTGTCGTACCGGTGAACAAGCTGTTCGAAGGCCATCATGTCACCGCCTTTGACTTTCAGGATCAGATCGCTATCGGTCATAGAGTCTGCAGACTTCGCTTCGGACATGGGTTTAGACCCCGGGAATTGGAAATGGTTGTAGGAGGGATACTTTCTCTTCCGGACAAAGCGTCGAAAAAGAATGAAAATCAGGTTTTTTGAGTGATTGCGGGATGTGGACCTACACCGACTGAGCCGCTTCCAGCAGATTCTGTACGTCATCCGGGCTGGACGCCTCGGCATAGTACCGTATCAGCGGTTCAGTGCCCGATGCCCGCACCAGTACCCAGCCGTTCTTCACAAAGAGCTTGGTGCCGTCCTTCGTTTCAACGCGCTGAACAGGCCGTCCCCCCAAGGTACGTACGCCCTTCTTGTACCGGGCCAGTATTTTCTTTTTTTCCTGCTCCGTCAGATGGGCATCCACCCTGTTGAAGTAATGCCATCCGAATTCGTCCATGAGCTCTTTGACAAGCTCGCTGAGTTTTTTCTTCCGCACCGCCATCAGTTCGCAGAGGAGAAGGCCAATATAGATCCCGTCGCGTTCCGGAATATGACCCTTGACGCCCAAGCCACCGCTCTCTTCCGCGGCAATCAGAATGTCACGCTCCGTCATGAGCCTGCACAGATGCTTGAATCCGATCGCCGTTTCATGGAGCGTTAGGCCATAGCGTTCACACATAACGTTGATCATCTGGCTGACCGAGAACGATTTCGCCACTTCGCCGGTCATGTGTTTTTCCTTAACGAGGTATTTCACGAGAAGGGCAAAGATTCGATGGGAATCAACGAAGTTCCCCTGTTCATCGTACACACCGACCCTGTCCGCATCGCCGTCGGTCGCTATGCCGATATCACACTGGCGGCCCGTAACCGTTGTTGCAAGATCCTTCAGATGCTGCGGGAGCGGTTCCGGATGCGAGCCGCCGAATGAGGGATTGTAGCTGTTGCGAAGCAACGCGGCCACGGGCACGAGTTGTTCCAGAACTCCTTGCCCCGCGCCGTGCATTGCGTCGTACGCGATCCGTATGCCTGAAGAACGAATATGGTTCGTTTCCAGCTTCGAGCGCACATCCTCGACGTATGCCGATGTGAAGTCCATCAGCCGAATGATTCCCTTGGCGCGGAATTTCTCGAACGAATTCCTGATGTTCGATTTTGCGGCTTTGATCTTCCGGAGTTCCTTTTCGAGCTTCCCGATCATCTCCGGATGCGCAGGACCGCCGAAGTCGCCCTTGAGTTTATATCCGCTATATCTCGCCGGATTGTGACTCGCGGTAATCACGACTCCTCCCGCCGCCCCGAGCTTTTTAGTCAGAAGAGAAACCATCGGGGTGGAGGAGATTTTGTCGGAAAGGATGACCTTGATTCCCTTCGACGCAATTGTTGCTGCGGTTAACTCGGCAAATTCGCGGGAAAGGAAGCGTGAATCGTATCCGACGACAACGCCGTGCCTGACTTTCTTGTTTTTCCTGAAGTATGCGGCTGTCGCCTGGGCAACGCGCGAGACGTTATCAAAGGTGAAATCATCAGCGATAACACCTCGCCAGCCGTCAGTTCCGAATTTGATGGACATTTTCAGAGGTCAGAGGTCAGTTTACCCGCCGAAGTCCGCCTCTGGCGGACGTAGGCGGGAGGTC
>JACQPU010000312.1 GCA_016207365.1 Ignavibacteriales bacterium
AGTTTGTGGTTATTAGTTTTAGTCGTTCGGTTACTGGTTATAGTTATAAGTTTTTTGGTCATGGTCTTGAGAAATCAGAGATCAGAGGTCAGACGTCAGAGGTCAGAGGTCACCCGACCGACCGAAACGACACGGTCGTTCGGGCGGGGAGATCAGAGATCAGTCGGGTTGCTGAGATGATCGGTTGGCATGCGAAGTGTGAAGTGCATGAGAAATTCACGGTCGATGATATTCGAAATGTGCGGAAGCAGTTTCCGGATGTGGTGATTCTTGCTCATCCGGAATGCAGTCCGGAGGTTGTCGTCGCGTCGGATTTTTCAGGGAGCACCTCGGCGATGATTCGATACGTTGAGCAGACGCATGCGCCACGATACCTGCTCCTGACGGAATGTGCCATGGGAGACAACATTGCTGCTGCGAATCCTGAGAAAGAGATGTTGCGATTGTGCAGTGTACGATGCCCCCACATGAATCAGATCACTTTGGAAGATACGTTAGCAGCACTGCGCATGAACAGATACGAAATTACAGTTGAAGAAGAGATCGCGAAGAAAGCGCGGAGGGCGCTGGAGAGGATGCTGCAGGTGGCGCCAGGGCGGGTTGTGGTGGATTGATGGTATGACTGACAAAGGCAATGTCGAACGTTGAACGCCCCTACCATCGAACAAAACCCCTAGGGGGTTTCGTCATAACAGAGCCGTTCGTTTTAACGAATGGCGGGCTGAAAGGCCGGCGCCCCCGCGGGGAGAAGCTCCAAAGGAGATTAGCGAAAAGCCGACGGTAGGGCGATGGCACAAAGGGGACGGAT
Source organism: Ignavibacteriales bacterium (assembly GCA_016207365.1). GTDB lineage: Bacteria > Bacteroidota > Ignavibacteria > UBA10030 > UBA10030 > JACQPU01. The sequence goes on from JACQPU010000312.1 coordinate 809, forward strand.
AGGACGAATTTGCGGGGTGGAAGAAAACGGACCTGCTTGTTGAGACCTCTCAGGCATGGAATGTCCCAAAGGGATGGCTTCGCCAAATTCCATGCCTTCAAGAGGCAGGCTTATTTGAAGCAAGGGGAAATCCCCCGGGGGGATTTGGTAATTGCCCTTCGAAACAGGAAATGTAAATTGGAATCGTAAAAAAGGAGAAAATGCCAACTGAAGAATGTATTGAAACCGATGTTCTTATCATCGGTTGCGGAATCGCAGGCGGAGTGGCTGCGTTGGAGCTTGCTGAAGCAGGATTGGAGATTGTTGTTGCGACACGGACAAAACAGCCGCAAGAATCGGCGACGCTGTTTGCGCAGGGCGGAATTGTGTATCAAGGGCTTGAGGATTCATCGGAACTTCTGATCGATGATATTTTACGCGCCGGCGCGGGGCGATCGCTCCCAAAGGCGGTTGAGATTCTCGTTCGCGAAGGACCATCGCTCGTTCGTTCGATCCTCATCGAAAAGCTTCGTGTACCGTTCGACAAGGCGCCAAACGATGAGCTCTCACTTGTTCGCGAAGGGGGACATTCGCTGAATCGGATATTGCACGCGGCGGATATGACGGGAAGGCAGATTGAAACCCACCTGATTGAGGCCCTCCAGACATTTCCGAACGTCAAGATTCTCACCGGCTACACCGCGGTCGATCTTCTGACACCAGCACACCATTCAAGGGATCAGCTCGCAATTTATGAGCCACTGTCGTGTGCAGGGGCCTACCTTCTGGATCAGCAGTCAGGAAACGTGATTCGCTGTCTCGCGCGAAGAACCATTCTTGCCACAGGCGGGTTGGGGCAGATTTTCCTTCGGACAACGAATCCGGAAGGTGCACGAGGAGATGGGTTAGCGATGGCCTACCGGGCCGGAGCTCGTGTTATCAACACGGAGTACGTGCAATTCCATCCGACAGCGTTCCACAAGCAGGGGGCACCAAGCTTCCTTATTTCGGAAGCGGTCCGCGGAGCAGGGGCCCGACTCGTGCATGCAGATTGTGAGCCGTTTATGCAGAAATACGACTCAACGTGGGGCGACTTGGCTGCGCGGGATATAGTGGCTCGGAGCATTTATCAGGAGATGCTTGGCCTCGGGATTACCAACGTTTATCTCGACCTCGCATCGAAGCTAGATTCTGATGCCATTCGCGCTCAGTTTCCCTGGATTCACATCGAGTGTCTCAAGTACGGAGTTGACATCACGCGGGATTTGATTCCTGTAGTCCCTGCCGCGCATTATTCCTGCGGTGGAGTGTGGGTTGACGAATGGGGACGGACGACTGTTCGGGATCTCTATGCTGTTGGAGAAGTCTCGTGCACTGGTGTGCATGGGGCCAACAGGCTTGCAAGCACGTCTTTGCTGGAAGGATTGGTTTGGGGTCATCGAGCGGCGATCCATGCTCAGAAGGAATTTGCGAGCCACGCCCGATCTAACGCCGATGCAATACCAGGCTGGGAAGAAACGGGAACGGAGGAACCCGATCCGGCGCTTATTAATCAGGACATGGCCACGATCAAGAACATCATGTGGAACTATGTCGGATTGATTCGCACGGGTCACCGTTTACAGCGTGCGATTCGCGAATTGCGCCACCTCGAGATCGAAATCGAGCGCTTCTACCGAGCGGTGAAGCTGAATGATCCCCTCATTGGCCTGCGCAATGCGGTTCGGACGGCGTTAATCGTGACAATTGCAGCGTGGGAGAATAAGAAGAGTGTCGGTTGCCATTATAGGACTTAGTGGGAAGAGGCAGGAGGAACGGAGGTTGGAGGATTGGGGCGGTGGTGAGGCTGATGAAGATGTTTTTGGTTCCGGGTTTAAGGTTTATTCAGACTGCGCCTAAGAAACGGCTTCGTCTGATAGAGGTTCAAGGAAATGGATGCAATGGGACCACCCTCTTGTTGACGGATTCAGGCATCCATTGAAAATTCAGGTTTTGAAGTCGATTTCAAACTGATTTCTGTATCGTTCGAAGGTAACCTTGAAGTCATCGAAGAAACCGATCTGACCCAAGAGAATTCCTACGTTAGGCGAGTCTATGAAAGCAGCCAGGATTCTTCTCTTGCTATCTGCCAAGCGCGGTATTGCAATATCAATCTCGTGCAGATAAACGACAGCGCCCGCCCCGACTATCCCCGTTGTTGTAGTTTTCGTTCCAGTTTTCCAATCGATCCCCAGG
>JACQPU010000302.1 GCA_016207365.1 Ignavibacteriales bacterium
ACGTTTTTCCCGGAAACGAGTACCGCGTTTTTGATATAAGGAACGTCGATCAGTACCCTCAGGATCGTCCTGCCCGGCTCCGCGGAGGCGCGGATGTCAGCAGGTTTCTCGCAAAACCCCTTCCGGACAACGAAGGTGGATCGGCAATCATAAGGGATTCAAAGTATGCAGAGTATCTTGACGTTGAATTCGAACTCCTGTGGGATTCTGAGACCGATTCCGTGTACATTGCAGGTGACTTTAACGGATGGAATCCGCTTTTGGGCGGACCTTTGAAGCGTAACGGCAACCGCTATACCTGGCAGACTTCGCTCAGACGTGGTCGATATGATTATCAGTACGTCGTCGGGAATGACTGGATCCTGCTTGAAGGGAACGACTGGAGAACGGTGAACAGGTACACGGCCCTGGTGTATTACCGCGACCCGCGATTTGGGGGTTTTGACAGAATAATGGGCAGCCTTGTGCGCCTGAGTCCCGGGGGCACAGAAGTGAGCGAACAATGGTAAGGGAGATGTTCCATGAGCGACGGTAACGCAGTGCTGAAAATGGCGGTCATTGGCGCAGGCCACTTGGGAAGTCTCCATGCCAAAATGCTCGCCGGAATTGATGGGGTCCGACTCACCGGATTGTTTGATATCGACAGAGCAAAGGCCGAGAGCGTCGCGGCCGAGCTGAACACTGAGATATTTCGGAACCTTGACGAAGCCGTCGCATCAGCTGATGCTGTGAGTGTCGCTGCGACGACAAGAGCGCATTTTGACATTGGAAGAACAGCGCTCGAGGCGGGTCGTCACGTGTTCATTGAAAAGCCCATGACGGAATCGATCGATCAGGCCCGGACGCTTGTAGAGCTTGCAGCACAGAAGGACCGCAAGATTCAGGTTGGACATATCGAGCGATTCAATCCGGCGATTCTGTCACTTGAACAATATCAACTCCACCCGTTGTTCATTGAATCTCATCGGCTGGCACAATTCAATCCCCGCGGAACAGACGTTGCGGTCGTGCTCGATCTCATGATTCATGACATTGATCTGATTCTGAGCCTTGTTCATTCCAAGGTCACGCGCATCGATGCAAATGGGGTGGCGGTTGTTTCTGATTCTGCCGACATCGCCAATGCGAGACTTCAGTTTGAAAACGGCTGCGTGGCCAACGTCACTGCCAGCCGTATCTCGCAAAACCGTATGAGGAAGATGAGGCTCTTCCAACGTGATGCCTACATCTCGATTGACTTTGCCCAGGGGATGGCGGAAGTATTTCGTCTGGTCGATGAGTCGGATGTGCAGGCCAGGTCAACGATGCTGCTCGGGAAAATTGAGCAGGGGAAACGTAAGCGCGTTATTGTGTATGAGCAACCCGAGATCAGAGAAGTGAACGCGTTAAAGCATGAGCTGGAGCTATTTGCCCAGTGCATTCGGGATGATACGGATCCGCCCGTAACCGGCCGTGACGGATTGCAGGCCCTTGAGGTCGCAGCAGAGATCCTCCGCGCCATTGAAGCTCAGACAGTCAGAATAAGTTGATGAAACGCACTATTGATCTTGGAGCGGGTGTTCTGGAAACGATCGGCGCTGTTGCTGACCGTGAACGCCTTGAAGCCTATGTTGTCGGAGGCTTTGTCCGCGACGCCCTCCTGGGAACACAGGGGAAGGATGTGGACATCGTCGTCCTGGGCGATGGGATCGCATTTGCCGGTAAGGTCGCAGAGGAACTGGGGAACCGGAGTCTTGTGACCTTTCCGAAGTTTGGCACGGCCATGCTTCCTTACAACGATGGGAAGATTGAGTTTGTCGGGGCGCGACAAGAGCGGTACGAACCGGGATCGAGAAAACCCAGCGTCGAGACCGGAACCCTGAAGGATGATTTGCTCAGGAGAGATTTCACGGTCAACGCCATGGCGGCGGCTCTGAATTCCGGGAGCCGCGGGATGTTGGCGGATCCGCTCGGAGGCCGGAAAGATCTCAAGGCAAAGATTCTCCGGACGCCCCTCGACCCGGTCAAGACATTTGATGACGATCCGTTGAGGATCCTGCGGGCGATGAGATTTGCAGCCCAGCTTGAGTTCAGGATCGACCCGGCAGCATTGCGCGCTGCCACTGACATGCGGGATCGCCTGGGGATCGTCTCTCAGGAACGCATTTCAGAGGAATTTCTCAAGCTCCTCTCGGCTCCACAGCCTTCGACAGGCCTGTTCCCGATGCAGGAGACGGGACTGATGAACGTTGTTTTTCCGGAAATAGCGGCGCTCTCCGGCGTGGAGCAGCGCAAGGAATACCATCATAAAGACGTCTTTCTTCACACACTTAAGGTTGTCGACAACATCAGCCGCGAGACAGGTAATGTGTGGCTGAGGATGGCCGCCCTCCTCCATGATATTGCCAAACCGAGAACTAAAGCTTTCAAGGAAGGTACCGGATGGACATTTCATGGTCACGAAGAAATCGGGGCACGCATGGTGAAACCGATTTTCCGCAGAATGAAATTCCCCCTTGAACATGTTCTTTACGTAGAGAAGATTGTGCGTCTCCACCTTCGGCCCATGGCTCTCGTGGACGAGGAAGTGAAGGACTCTGCAGTACGACGGCTCCTTTTTGAGGCTGGCGAGGATATTGACGATCTGATGAAGTTGTGCCGGGCTGACATCACATCGAAGAATCCGAGACTGGTCCGCCAGGTTCGGCAGAATTATGAAATGGTGGCCCGTAAGATGGCAGAGGTCGAGGAGAAGGATCGGATGCGAAATTGGCGCCCGGCGCTGAATGGCGATGAGATCATGGAAGCGTGCGGAATTGGACCGGGTCCTCTCGTCGGAAAGCTCAAGCAAGCCGTTGTTGACGCCATTCTCGACGGGCATATTCCGAATGACCACGACGCCGCTCTCCAGTACCTGCATTCAATCAAGAACAAAGTGCTCGAGTAAGCACGGTAGCCTCCCCTTTCCTTGAAACCTTTAGTGGGGGCGGATCAGTCTAACCTTTGTTCCCTCAAATAGCGAAAAATCAACGTCTTTTCCACATTCTCATGAAACTTTGCTTCCGGTTCTCCGTTTACTACATAGAGTTTTTTCCATCAAAGCCGAAGGATTGAAGTCCCCCATAGTCTTAATTTCTCCAAGGAGAGAGCTTCCCATGAAAAAGCTGTTTGTTGTGTTGATGGTAACTGCTTGGCTTTTCCGGGCAGGAGCTCAGCAGGCACGAAATGTGCTCCGCCTCGACGATGCCCTTAAGATGGCGCTGGAGCAGAATATCGGCGTCAGGCTGGCGGAAAACAGCGTTGAATCGGCGGAGAACAATGTAACGTCCGCGTATGGCGCGTACGTACCTCAGCTGTACGCAGTGGCGAGTTTTAATCGGACAGGCGTCAGTTCTCCGCCCAGTATCATTCAGGACCAGGGTGGTTTTCCCAGGCCCATTCCGCGAACGGAACAATACTACAATCTCTACAGAACAGGGTTCGGAGTGACATACACGCTCTTCGACGGTTTCAATCGTGAGGCCTCTCTGAGTTCGGCCCTTACGAACGAAGATCAGGCCCGTCATCAGTACCTTCGTACGCGACAGCAAACGGCATTTGCCGTCCAAAACGCCTACCTCAATGTTCTGAGAAACGAGCAACTGGTCAAGGTTGCAGAAGAGAACCTGAAGCGGGACCGCAGACAACTGGAACGCATTACCGAGTCCAGCAAGGTGGGCGCAGCGTCGCTGGCGGATGTTTATCGTCAGCAATCCGTGGTGGCAAATGACGAAGTAAACCTCATCAGCGCCCAGAATACGTATGACAAATCGAAAGCCGATCTGCTGAATTTGCTTGCTCTGGATCCAAATACCGATTATGTCATTGCGGACACCGACATTGAACGGCAGATTCAGGAACAGGGATCTGGCTTTGGGATTGTGGAACCATCCGAGGATCTAACCCGTCGCGCGCTGGAATCGAGACCCGATTATAAGAGCACGATGGTTGGAGTGGATCTCGCGGACAACGGTATTACCAGAGCCTGGAGTCTCTATTATCCTACGGTAAGCGTTAACGGTGGGTTTTCAACCAACGCCCAGGAATATGTTCCGGCGACTTCGTGGAGTAACAGGGCATCGAACGTCGGACTGACCCTCAGTTGGCAGCTCCCGGAAATCTTCGGATCGCTGACGCGGGTTCAGAATGCCTATGTTTCACGGCGAAGTGCAGATTTGCAGCTCGAGCAGAAGGAGCGTGACATCCGGGTGGAGGTGAAGAAAGCCTTGCTGGATCTTGAGGCGGCCCGAAAGCAACTGGAGGCGACTCAGAAGAGTGTCAAGTCGGCGGAACAGGATCGGCGTGTAGCCGAAGAACGCTACAATCTTGGGGCAGGCACCCTGCTCGATCTGTACATTGCAAATGCAAACTATGTGAATGCTCAGGCCAGTAACGTCAACGCAAATTACAATTACATCATTTCCCGCAGAAATCTCGAATACGTTGTAGGTGAGCGGGGATATTAATCGCGTCTGTCCCGCACAAGGAACCGATACCCATGGCAAACGGAAAAAAGAGCTCTCGAAAAAAACTCATCGTCTTCCTCATTATTGGCGTGGTGGTGATCACGCTTGTCGCCCTGGTGATTATGGGGAGCGGACGGGAGAATATCATCACCGTGCAGACGGAGAAAGTTGAGCGGAGGACCATCACACAAATCGTTACAGCGACCGGAAAGATTCAGCCGGTCACGCAGGTGAAGATCAACGCGGAGGTCAGTGGTGAAATTGTCGAGCTTCCGGTGCGGGAAGGCCAACGTGTTGCCAAGGGTCAGCTGCTTGTCCGGATTAAGCCTGATGCTTATCAGGCTCAATTTGAGCGGGCCCAGGCTTCGCTGACCATCAGCGAGGCTAATCTTGTTAAAGCAGAGGCGGAGTACAAGCGCGCAAGCGAGCTCTATGAGAAGAGGCTCGTTTCCGATGCTGAGATGGACATTGCACGTGCCAGCAATCAGAGCGCGAAAGCTTCTCATGCACAGGCACAGGCATCTCTCAAAGAAGCCCGCGAAACGCTCGCGAAGACAACAATCTATTCCCCCATGGACGGTGTGGTCAGTCAGCTTCTTCGCGAAGTCGCCGAGAGAGTAAGTGGAAGCACCTTCACCCAGGGCACGGAGATTATGACTGTTGCCGATCTTGCCCGCATGGAAGCACGAGTTGATGTGGGTGAGAACGACATTATTCTTGTCAGTGGCGGGGATACGGCACGCGTGAAAGTGGACGCTTACACGGACAGCACGTTCGTCGGCGTTGTGTCCCAAATCGCGAACACGGCCAAAACGACGGGAGTGGGAACACAGGACCAGGTCATTAACTTTGAAGTCCGAATTCTTTTGAAGACCCCTCCGGGGGTGGAGCTCAGGCCCGGGATGTCCATGACGGCAGATATTGAAACTGAAACTCGTCAAAACGTTCTGGCCGTTCCAATTCAGTCTGTGACCGTGCGCGCTCCGAAGATGGAGAGGAAGGAGGGCGAGGCTGAGGCTGAGAATGATGCAAAGCCCTCGACCCTTGCGGGACGGAAAGAACAGAAACTGGACGAAGTAGTGTTTGTCGTCGAGGATGGCCAGGCGAAGACTGTTGTCGTGAAGCGCGGGCTGACGAGCGATACCCACGTGGAAATCGCGTCGGTTGAGCTTGAAGGGAAGGAAGTTGTTGCCGGACCGTTCAGGGCGATCAACAGAGAACTTGAAAATGGTTCGAAGGTAAAAGTGGAAAACAAAGCCGCGCGCCGCACTGGCGGAAGCATTGCCCAACAATAGTGAAGGAGAAAACACGAATGGCGTCCCCGGTTATTCATTTGGTCGATATTACGAAGGTATATCAGATGGGAGCGGAAGAAGTGCATGCCCTCCGCGGTATTACACTGGACATTCAACGCAACGAATACGTCGCGATCATGGGTCCGTCCGGTTCCGGCAAGTCAACGCTCATGAACGTTATTGGCTGTCTGGATACCCCCACGTCGGGGCTCTATGAGCTGAATGACACCAATGTCAGTGAAATGAACGACAACCAGCTTGCCAGAATCAGAAACAAGGAAATTGGGTTCGTGTTTCAGACGTTCAATCTGCTGGCTCGGTCGGATGTCCTGCACAATGTCGAGCTCCCGTTGATCTACGGCGGAGTGAGCTCCGGGGACCGCAAGAAACAAGCAATGGAAGCGATTGAACAGGTGGGGCTGACCGACCGCGCGCATCACAAGCCGAACGAACTCTCGGGCGGTCAGCGTCAGAGAGTGGCTATTGCCAGGGCTCTGGTGACACGTCCCTCGATTCTCCTGGCCGATGAGCCAACGGGAAACCTTGACACTAAGACCGGCGAAGAGATCATGGGATTGTTTGATATTCTTCACGGGCAGGGAAACACGGTCATTCTTGTGACACACGAAGAAGAAATCGCCGCCCACGCCCACCGCAGGGTGCGGATCAGGGACGGTCATATCGAATCCAGTGAGATTGTGAAAGAACGGAAAGTCGTGAAACACGCCGCACTCACGAGTGCTTGATCATGCGCTGGTGGCTTGACGAACTGAAAGAGGGTCTGACAATTGCCTTTGGGGCGATCCGGGCGAACAAGATGCGCTCTGCCCTGACGACACTCGGCATCGTCATTGGGATTGTCTCCGTTACGTTGATGGGTACGGCGATTGAAGGGCTCAATCAGGCGTTCAATCGATCCATTGCGGTGATCGGGGCGGATGTGCTGTACGTGCAGAAGTGGCCCTGGGGCGGAGGGGGGAACTGGTGGGAGATCAGGAACAGGAAAGATCTTTTGATCCAGCATGCCCGCGCAATCGAGGAGGACGCGACGACGGTTGCCAGCGTTTCTCCAATCATGGGTACGCGGAGAAATGTCACCTACGCCGGAAAAGTTGTCGAAAGTGTAACGGTCATTGGCACAGACGATGATTTCCTTGCCACGACGAACGCCAACGTCGGCATCGGTCGCTTCATGACAGGAATGGAGGCAAGCGGCGGCCGTCCCGTATGCGTCCTGGGATCCGAAGTCGCTGAATCGCTGTTCCCGAACGAGTTTCCCATCGGCAAGGTCGTCAA
>JACQPU010000309.1 GCA_016207365.1 Ignavibacteriales bacterium
AAGGTGCTGTACCAGGGCCATCGTGTCTCGTTGGAGTGGCAGTCGAAACACGATCTCTCAAAAATCGTACGAACCTCTTGTGGGACAGGCACGGCTGCAAAGAGAGTGTTTGCAGGATCGGTCGGTGGGTTTGTTCGTTCGGGACTGTAGAGCTGGACGCCCGCGAACACTACCAGCAGAGCGATCCCGGCTCGATTCAGATTTTTCTTCATGCCTTCTCCATCGGGTCCGTTACTTGGCGATTTCCTCATATTCGGGTTCCGGCTTTCCAACCTTGACACCGATCACATCGTCGACATTCGAAACCGAGGTTCCTTCCTTTGAGATGAAGGAGTACATTGCCGGAATCACATACAAAGTGAGAATGCTCGCAACAACCAATCCTCCAATGACCGCAATTCCCATTGACACGCGGCTTTCGGAGCCTGCACCCAGGGCAAGAGCGATGGGGAGGGTGCCGAGAATTGTCGAAAGGCTGGTCATCAGAATCGGGCGGAACCTTGCAACGGCAGCATCTTGAATTGCCTCCAGAACGGAAAGCCCCTGCGCTTTGCGCTGGTTACCGAATTCCACGATGAGAATCCCGTTCTTCGTTACAAGGCCGATCAGCATGATCTGACCGATCTGGCTGAAGATATTGATTGTCTGACTGAAGTACCAGAGTGAGAACAATGCTCCCGCCAGGGCCATGGGCACCGTGAGCATGATAACGAAGGGGTCGCGGAAGCTCTCGAATTGGGCGGCCAGCACCAGGTAGATCAACATGAGGGCCAGCACGAAGGCAAAGGCGAGGCTTGAGGAACTTTCTTCATAGTCCTTGGAAGCGCCGTCGAGCGCAGTGCTGAACGTATCGTCGAGCACCCGATCGGCAATCTCGCGCATGGCTGCAATTCCGTCTCCCAGTGTATATCCAGGCGCAAGTCCGGCTGAAACTGTTGCAGACACATAGCGATTAAACCGGTACAGCGAAGGCGGACTGCTTTCCTCCGTCAACGTGACAAGATTGTCGAGCTGAACCAATTCACTCCGCGTATTTCGCACGTAGATGGATTTCAGATCAAGAGGTTTGTTGCGGTTCTCGCGATCAACCTGTCCGATCACCTGATACTGTTTGCCGTTCATGATGAAATAATCGAAACGCTGGCCACTGAAAGCCAGCTGAAGTGTCTGCGCAATATCGACAGCGGCCACTCCAAGCGCGCGGGCGCGATCACGGTTGATTTCGACTCTCAATTCAGGTTTGTTGAACTTCAGGTTGACGTCGGTGAACTGGAACACGGGATTCTGCTGGGCCGCGGCAAGGAACCTCGGGAGGGTCTCCCGGAGCTTCTCAAAATTCGGGGCCTGAAGGACGAACTGAACGGGGAGGCCGAAACTCCGTGTTCCGATGGACTGATCCTGGGTGACAAAAGCACGCGCGCCGGTCAGCATGCGTGTGATTCCTGAAAGCTGCGCTGCGATCTGCTGTTGGGGCCGTTCCCGTTCGAAAGGGTTTTTCAAAATCACAAACATGAATCCGGAGTTCACCGCACCTGCTCCAAAGCCGGGCGAAGTTACCGAGATGATCGCGTCACGCTCCGGGACCGACTGCTTAACTGCATCGATCAGACCAGACATGTAGGATTCCATGAATTCGAATGTGGCTCCCTCGGGTCCCGTGGCGATGATGCGCACACCGCTGCGATCCTCAAGGGGCGCCAGTTCGGACGGAAGCAGAAAACCAAATCCGACGATGGCAAGAAGCGAAAGGCCCAGGACCAGAAACGCAAGGGTTCGTCTTTTCATGAAGGACTCCAGAGATCTCCGATAGGTCCCCGTGAGGTTCCGGAAGAAGGGCTCGGAACGCACGTAGAAGGGGCTGTGCTTCGCGTGGGCCCGGAGAATCCGCGTGGACATCATGGGCGTAAGAGAAAGGGCGACAAATGAGGAGATCACAACCGAGCCGGCAAGGACAATTCCGAATTCGCGGAATAAACGTCCCGTTAATCCCTGCAGGAAGATGACCGGCATGAAGACGGCAGCGAGGGCCACGGTTGTTGAAATGACCGCAAAGTAAACTTCGGCAGAGCCGCGCACGCCGGCTTCACGCGGAGGCATGCCCCCTTCAATCTTGGAGAAAATGTTTTCCAGCATCACGATGGCATCATCAACCACAAGTCCGATGGCAAGGACAATGCCCAGCAGCGTCAGAACGTTGATCGAAAAATCGGCCAGGTACATGATGAAGAACGAGCCAATGAGCGACACCGGAACCGCAATCATGGGGATTACCGTCGTGCGTAGGTCGCGGAGGAAGACGTAGATCACGAGGAACACGAGGAGAAACGCCAGTCCAACCGTTTGGGCGACTTCGGTGATCGATTCACGGATGTATTTTGAGGTATCGAATCCCAATCCGAGCTCGACGTCGTGAGGGAGCTCGCGCTTGATCTCTTCCACGCGCCGGTTGAATTCGTTCACAATTGCGATGTAGTTGGCGCCGGAGCGTGGTACAAGGACAACGCCCACCATGGGAATCCCGTCCCGTTTCAGGACTGTCCGCAGGTTCTCCGGTCCAAGCTCCGCTTTTCCGACATCACGAAACCGGATGACCCGACCATCTGTCTCACGAATAATAAGATCATTGAAGTCATCGACGGTCCGCAGTCTGCTCATCGTTCTCACTGTCAGTTCCGTCGTCATTCCTTCGATCCGGCCGGAGGGGAGTTCAATGTTCTCGCGCAGGAGCGCGTTCCGCACGTCGAGTGGTGACAGACGATAGGCGGAAAGTTTTGCAGGGTCCATCCACAGCCGCATGGCGTAGATCTTGGATCCCCAGATTTGTACTTCACTGACTCCCGGGATGGTTTGCACGCGTTCCTTGAAGACCGTCTGAGCAATATCGGTGAGCTGGAGCAGATCGCGCTTGTCGCTTTTGATGTTCAGGAATACGATGGGGATTGCATCCGCATCGGCCTTCAATACGACAGGATTATCGGCATCGGGTGGAAGGAGACGGAGGGCGCGGGAAACCTTGTCCCTCACGTCATTCGCCGCAGCCTCCATATCGATGCCGAGTTCGAATTCAACGGTAATGATGCTCCTGCCCTCGGTGCTTGTGGATTTCAGCGTGCGGATCCCCTCGATCCCGCTAATCGCCTCCTCCAGCGGTTCCGTGATCTGGGATTCCATCACCTCGGCGTTCGCTCCCGTGTAACTTGCAACGACTGTTACAACGGCGGGATCGACGCTTGGGTATTCCCGAACACCAAGAAAGGTAAAGCCGATCACTCCAAACAACACGATCGTGATCGACATGACGATCGCAAGGACCGGGCGGCGTATGGAAACAGCGGAGAGACTCATGGTTCAGGCTCCACCCTCTGCGGGACGGACAGGGGTTCCCGGCCGAAGCTGGAGGATTCCTGAGGTGATTACGGAATCGCCCGCCTGCAATCCCTTTGTAATCTGGATCATGCGCTCGGTACGGATGCCCGTCGTGACCTGAAGGGGTTGAGCCTCGCCGTTCTGAACGCAAAACACGATCTGACCGCCGAGTTGAGGAACAAGCGCTTCGGTGGGTACCATGAGGGCATGATCGGTTTGTCGAAGGACAAGATCGATTTCTGCGAAGGCGCCGGGTAGAATTTTTCCCTCTTCATTCGCGCTAAGTGCGCGAAGCAGCACTGTACGCGTTGTAGGATCGATTTTGGGCTCGACCGCAAAAATCTCACCAGCATACATCCCGGCGATGCCTGTCAGACGGAACTGGATTTTCTGCCCCGTACGGACATCGTTGACATACCGCTCGGGGATGGAAAAATCGATCTTTACCGATGTGAGGTTCTGAAGTGTGGCAATGTGGGTTGTTGATGTGACATAGCTGCCCTCGCTCACATAGCGAAGGCCCACCACGCCATCAAACGGAGCTCTGATCTCGGTCTTGTTGATACGGGCCTTCGTGAGCGCAATGTCGGCGGTGATCGAAGCAAGCTCGTTCTGTGCGCGGTCGTACTCTTCGGCACTTATCAGGCTGTTGTCATAGAGAGTGCGTCGCCTGGTTTCTACATCCCGCGCAAGCCGTTCCTGTGATTCCAGCTTCTGAAGCTGGGCCCGGAGCTCGGAGTCGTCGATCTTAACGAGCAGGCCTCCTTTCCTGACGCGACCTCCCTCGGTGAAGTTAATCTGACGAATAATGCCTGCAATCTCGCTTCGAAGCGCCACTTCTTCGTTGGCGAGAACCGTACCGGTCGAGCGGATCTTGTCTTCGACACGCTCGGGCTTCACGAGATGGACCGATACCGGCAGCCTGAGGTCCATCACCTGCCGGGATGTACCGGGAGAGTCCTGATCGCCGAAGATCGAGAGTCTCGGACTCGTGATCAAAATAACGACGATGAGTCCGGTAAGACCATACAGCAGATTGCGCGTTTTTTTTGTCATGACGGTGAATTGCGGGGCCGGCATTTCGGTGCCGTGCGTGGTCCAAGGTGCAGAAAAATTGGCTGTACTGCAAACAGCAGGAAACAGGGGAATGTTCCGGTAAGGGCATGGTACTCATGCCGATGTCAGTCGTTGATAATGATGTCGCGCTGCCCCACGACCATACCATCCTTTTCCCGCGAGAGAGTCAATACGTGAGAAAAGCGTCCTTGGGTTCTTGGGAGGGAGCGCTCAGAGGGGGTCAGGTTCGGGTCATCAGAGAAAAGAAAATCGTCCAGCCACCGGGAGGATGAGCCCGGGAGTTTCACAGTGACATGAATGTGGGCGGGCTGCTTTCGACCGGGGTAGGAGCCGGGTTTTATGGTGCGAATCTTGTATCCCCCCCGCTCATCGGTCTTCACCCAACCGTGGAGGCGCGGTCTCCTGTAACTCCCGTCCGTCTTGTTATACACTCCGGTGGCGTCGGTCTGATAGAAATACAGGATGAGATCCCGGAACGGTGTTCTTCCGTCGGAATGGTACACTGTGCCTGTGATGACAAGGGGCAACCCGGGCTCATCATTGGATGCAATCCTTGCAACGGAGGAAATGTCCTGAGGCGGAGGCGGGAACGGGGCGGATTCCTGCGCTTGTACGCGTTGTGCCATGCCCAGCAGGAGAATTGAAATTAGGGTTTTCATGAGACG
>JACQPU010000310.1 GCA_016207365.1 Ignavibacteriales bacterium
CTCAACCTCTGCATCAACGCACGCGATGCAATGCCGAAAGGAGGAACGCTCACGCTGGCCGTCGAGAATCAAATTCTGGGTTTATACGCCTATCTGAGCCCCGGTCTCTCGCCGGGTCCCTATGTCGAAATGTCGGTGACGGACACCGGCGTTGGAATTCCCAAGGAGATCCAGGACAGAATCTTTGACCCGTTCTTTTCAACGAAGTCTCCGGAACGAGGAACAGGGTTAGGGCTTTCCACCGTTGCTGGGATAGTTCAGAATCACGGCGGCTTTGTCAGTGTGGAAAGCGAACCGGGAAAGGGGTCAAAGTTCAAACTCTACCTCCCGGCAGTTCGAAAACAGGAAACCGCGAAAGCGGAAAAAGAAATCCAGGTGCTTCCTCCTGGCAGGGGCGAAACGATTCTCGTCGCAGAAGATGAAAGCGCTCTAAGGGAAATAACAAAGGAGACACTCGAATCTTTTGGTTACAGGGTCTTGACGGCGGGCGACGGGGCGGAGGCGGTGAGTATCTACGTGCAAAACAAGGATACGATATCTCTTGTCCTATGCGATATTACGATGCCGATCATGGATGGGCCATCTGCAATAAGGGCGCTGATCAAGACCAATCCTTCGGTGAAGGTCATCGTGGTGAGCGGCCACACGGAAGGAGAAAAACTCAAGGAGGATTTGAGCCCAAACGTGCGAAACTTCATCGCAAAACCCTATGTCGTAGAAACCCTTCTTAAGACAATCGACAAGGTTCTTCATGAGGATCCACCGCCGCACTCACGTGGTTGACGAAGGATGGGTGCCGGATGCAAGAGAGTCACGGTTACGCCAAAATGAATCTCGGCGGGGTGAAGCGGATCATCTTGGACTACCAATATGAACAGGCGAGAAGTGAAGGGTGTAGTGAAGTGTGACATTGCAATAGTGATTCTTGCGATTGCCGTCTTACTTTCCTTCTGCTTCGTTGAAACTTGTTTCGTTTAATATGAGGACGGCTTGACTGTCAGCAAAAAATACTGTATATACAGGAAAGTATATACACGGAGCAGCCAATGGATACAGTGAAAATCATCAAGAACGGCGGAAGCCAGGCGGTGAGAATCCCCGCGCGTTACCGGATACGCGGCACAGTTGCCCTGATCAAGAAAATCCCCGGGGGCGTGGCCATCCTGGAAAAAAGCGATGCATGGGTGCAGTTTCAGAATGGCCTGGATCTCTTCAGCGATGATTTCTTCAAAGGCGGACGTGACCTCAAGAGCAAGCGGTGAAATACCTCCTCGACACCAACATCTGTGTCTATGTTATCAATAGAAGGCCGGGGAAGGTCATCGCCCGGCTGAAATCCTGTCAACCGGAAAGCGTGGGGATCTCCACCATCGCTGTTGCGGAACTCTATTACGGCTGCCACAAGGGGGATGAAGCCCGCCGCCCGTCAAATCTTCAGGCATTGCTTTTGTTTCTCACTCCCTTTACAACCGTCCCATTCGACGAGCGCGATGCAGAACTGTTTGGCAAACTGAAGGCCATGCTCCGATCCCGGGGAGAAGCGCTCGCCGATCTCGATATCGCCATTGCGGCTCAAGCGGCAGCCCGCGGTCTGATTCTTATAACGAATGATCTTCGGCATTTCAAACGCGTCCCCGGCCTCAAAGTCGAGAATTGGGCCAAATGACGCAACGGGAGATTTCGTGTTTCGCTTGTTTCGAGCAAATTCTTTACCTCCAAATCCCCTTGGGGGATTTTTCCTTGCCTAATCCCGGCTCGCTTTGCTAGGCGTCCCCGCCCCCGCCAGACCCGCCCGCCTGTTAAGACCAACGATCGGTCGGGTGGGTCTGCGGGCAAAAGCGAAACCAGCCGGATTTCTCTCATTCTCCACCGGGTAACTCTCAAGTTCCCCTGTCGGGGAAAAGCCTTTCTTGACCGTCTTCATAAGTATGACAATCGGCTTCATCATCAAACGCCTGATCATCCGAATCCCACTTCTGTTTGCGTGCTTCCTCTTTCTGTCTCTTCTCGGAAGCGGAAGGGCGGAGGAACGGCGAGAACATCTCTCCACGAAACCCACCCCCTTGACCATATACTGCCCTTCTCACCCAGACATTGGAGATTCCCGTGCTAACGAACAGTCCACACGGTCCCACAACTGCCATGGAATCTCGGCCGTAATATGCAGATTCAACACTTTCCTGGCATCTTTGTCAGGCTGAGAAGATTCATTGGGGGCTTCTACCCCGAATAGATTTCTGCTCGTTTCATCAATTGTCTTAGAATCCGATGAGTCGTGTCCTAACTATACAGGACCACCTCTAATCCCGTAGGGATTTTTCTCGGCCTCACCGGAGCTCGCTTTTGGCAGGCATGCCTTGGGCGGCCGACATTATCCGTCCTCCGATAGTGCCTTAATACGGTTTCCCCATTTCTCCTTAACTAGCATCCGACTCCCTGCCTCCTGATTCCTCCTGGCCTCTGGCTTCTCTCTGACTTCCGACCCTTCGCTCCCCGCCTGACCTTCTTGCATCAATGAGGCGGGCAGGCGCTCAGGGCAAGCCTCTGACTTCTGACCTCTGTCTTGCTTCTCTCCCCGAAATTCCCTATTCTCGCCCCACGTCCCATGCCACCATCTCTTTCTCTCGAAGATCGAAACATTGCTGCCCGACTCCGCGATGGCGATCCCGGGGCTTTTGATGTGATGATCCGCGAGCACGGTCCCGGTATGTGCAGATTCATCCTCTCGCAAATCCATTCAGCGGAATTGGCCGAGGAACTTGTCCAGGATATTTTTCTGAACATTTGGGAACGCCGCGCAGAATTCAACCCGAGGACCAGCTTGAAGTCCTATCTGTTTACAGCGGCCAGAAACAAGGCGATTGACCATATCAGGCACGAGCGTGTGAAGCAGGAGTACAGGGAAGAGGTCGGGCTACGCGGAGAACATGTATCAACCACGCCCGATGAAATCCTGGCAGGAGAGGAGCTGGAAGAAGCCATCAGGCGTGTTGTGCAGGAACTGCCTGATCGGTGCAGGCTTATCTTCAGCCTTCAACGGGAGGAAGGGATGAGCTACGCCGAAATCGCGCGTGTTCTTGGCATTTCACAGAAAACCGTCGAGACCCAAATGGGC
>JACQPU010000030.1 GCA_016207365.1 Ignavibacteriales bacterium
ATCCAGAGTCAGGCGTGTTGCCAGTTACACCACGGGGCAATCGTTGCAAAACGTGATTGGAATAATGGAATGCTGGTTCACACGCGGGATGGAATGATGGAATATGCAAATCCGCGATTCCAAAATTCCAGTATTCCATCATTCCACTATTCCATCAAAGGTACAAAAATTCTCCCACCTTTTCCAGCCAATTCCCCTCGCTTCCACCCAGACCTTTCTTTCCATCCTACCCGTCGCGTTGACATTCGGAGCAATTTTTGGTAAATTTTTCTCTGAACTGCACTGACCCGGCTCTGACAAATCCATGATCACAAAATATGGCTATGATGTGTTTTTCACCATCGCGGGAATCTGCATAGCCTTGATCCTGGTGGCTCTCTTTCTTATTGAGCCAAGAACTGTCAAATACTCCATTATCGCCGTTGCCCTCCTTTTCTTTGGATTTACTGCAAATTTTTTCAGGGATCCCGATCGTACACCGCCGTCTGGAGATGCATTGGTGCTTTCGCCGGCTGACGGCAAGGTCATCGTCGTCCAGCAAGCCGAAGAAAACGAATTCCTGAAGGCGCCCGCCTATCAGATAAGCATTTTCATGTCGCCTCTGAATGTCCACGTTAACCGGAATCCCATCTCCGGTCAAGTGGCTCATTACCGATATATACCGGGCGAATATTTCGCGGCGTTCGAGGACAAGGCCTCCGAGAAAAACGAACACACTGTAATCGGAATGGAAAACCACAAGGGAAAAGTGCTCTTCAAGCAAATCGCGGGGTTCGTAGCCCGAAGGATCGTTTGCACGTTGAAGGTGGGGGATACTGTGAAGGCGGGGGACCGGTTCGGCATGATCAAGTTTGGCTCCAGAGTCGATGTTTTCGTTCCGGCATCCGCCACGCCAAAAGTGCGCCCCGGCGACAGGGCCGTTGCGGGTGAGACCATTCTGGCGGAGCTTCCCGACTGACCTATGAAAATCACACGCGCTGTCGTCCCGAGTCTCTTCACAACGCTGAATGCCTTCTGCGGCTTCATGTCCATGATGCATGCAAGTCGCGGAGAAATCGAGCTGGGTGCGTGGTTTATCATCCTTGCGGCAATCTTTGACTCGCTTGACGGTCTCATGGCGCGCATTACGCGCTCATCCAGCCAGTTCGGTGTGGAACTTGATTCTCTTGCAGATGTGGTGTCCTTCGGCGCTGCGCCTTCGCTGCTTGCGTTCCAGGCCCATCTCTGGACCATGGACAGTCTTGGAATTCTTATCAGTGCCATGCCCCTCGTCTTCGGGGCCATACGCCTGGCAAGGTTCAATGTTCAGCTTTCCGGTTTCGACAAGGACAAATTCGTCGGCCTTCCCATCCCGTTCCAGGCGCTCACCGTCTGCGCGTTTCTTCTGCAATACTACACAGAAGGAGGCGGACTCCAGGGCGCAAGCAAACATGCCCTCGCTCCTCTTGTGGCGGGGCTCTCCCTTCTCATGGTAAGCCGCGTTCAGTATGAAACGCTTCCAAGATTTACGCCGAGGGACCTCAGAACGCATCCCTGGCGATCTATCGGATTCTCGGCAGCGGCTGCCACGATCATTATTTCCGAGGGCCGCTACCTGCTGGGCGTTCTTCTGACATTTATCTTGTTTGGGGTTGTCCGCTGGGTGGTACAAACAATCAGGGGATTTGTGAGACATCTTGAAAAGAACGAAGACGAGGAGAGCGAACCAACGAGCATTGATATATGAAAACGCGGGGCCCTCTGCGTCTCATCGTTCGAAAAAGGATTGCTATTGTTCAAAGCAAAGATTACCGTAACGTTACGAAGCTCGATTCTGGACCCGCAAGGAAAGGCTGTTGAACACGGCCTTCATTCCCTGGGATATCAATCGGTTTCCCACGTCCGGATCGGCAAGCATATTGAGTTGAGTGTCGGGGTAGATTCAAAAGCAGAGGCGGAGCGGATTGTCAGGGAAGCGTGCGAGCGTCTGTTATCCAATCCCGTCATGGAAGATTTCTCGTTTACTCTGGAACCATTGAAGAAGCCGGCCCATGTCAAAGGTTAAATTCGGTATTCTTGTTTTCCCCGGCTCCAACTGTGACCATGACGCGCACTTTGCCGCTTCGTCGGTCATGAAGCAGGACGCCCGATTTATCTGGCACAAGGAATCCTCTCTGGGTGATGTCGATGTCGTGGTCATTCCCGGCGGATTTTCGTACGGTGACTACCTGAGATGCGGAGCGATAGCGAGATTTTCGCCGATCATGAACGACGTGGTTCGATTTGCGAACGGCGGCGGAGCCGTGATTGGCATCTGCAACGGCTTTCAGATCCTGACGGAGGTCGGATTGCTTCCGGGGGCGCTCCTTCGCAACGAATCGTTGAGATTTGTCTGCAAGGATGTATATGTCAGGGTGGAACAAACGAACACCCGCTTCACAGGCGCCTGTGCACCCGGCGAAGTGCTTCGTATCCCCATCGCACACGGCGAAGGTCGCTATGTAGCCGATGTGAACACGCTGCAGCGGCTTGAAGGTGATGGGCGGGTGGTGTTTCGCTACGCAACACCCTCGGGCCAGATCAGCTCTGAAGCAAATCCGAACGGTTCAATGAACAGCATTGCGGGCATCACGAACGAAGCCGGAAACGTCCTCGGCCTCATGCCGCATCCGGAAAGGGCCAGTGACCCGCTGCTGGGAAATGCTGACGGCCAGAAGGTTTTTCAATCGTTGATTCAGAGCTTCACAACTCACGAATTCGTTCATAACCTGTCCTAACGGCAGAGGAGCGCGACCATGTTTGGAAACATCGGCACAGGTGAAATTCTTCTCATTCTTCTCTTCATTCTGATCTTCTTCGGTGCAAAGAAAATTCCCGATCTCGCACAGGGGCTTGGCAAGGGCATCAGGGAATTTCGGAAGGCTGCGCGAGAGGTTCAGGACGACGTCGAGCGCGAAACGAAGAAGATCGAGGACCCTGAGAAAAAAACCTGATGTCCTTCATCCCGCCGTTCCCGGAAGACGCTTTGACCACCCGCCTGTTTCCGGATCCATGATGAGGACTTTTGAACGCATCAGAGCCGACCTGCGCTCGGGCGCGGCGTCGTGCGAAAGCATTACTGCGGAATATCTTGCTGCCATTGAGCGCGGCAGGAACTACAACGCGTTTCTATCCGTCTTTCCGGACAAGGCCATTGCCCGTGCCCGCGAGGTGGATCGGAAACTCGCAAAGGGCACTGCAGGACCTCTGGCCGGCATGGTTGTGGCTGTGAAGGATGTGATTTGCG